>CAYZJS010000028.1:0-18634 GCA_964478865.1 uncultured Thermodesulfatator sp. | reverse complement strand
TATAATAAGACGGTCTTTGAAAATGTTGCCCTTTCCCTGGAAGTTCTGGGCTTAAAGAGGAGTCAGCTGGAAAAGAGGGGCAAGCAGGTTATCGAGGGCGTTGGCCTCGGCGACAAGATGTACAGAAAGGCCGTACAGCTTTCAGGCGGGGAGCAGCAAAGGGTAGCCATTGCAAGGGCAGTGGTAAACAGGCCCCCCATAATACTTGCGGACGAGCCCACGGGAAACCTGGACAGGCAGCGGACCAGGGAGGTGGTTGCCCTTATGAACGAGCTGAATGCCCGGGGTGCCACCATTATATTTGCAACCCATGACGAAACCCTTTTCGAGCACAGTCACAGACGGCTTCTCCTGCTGGAGAAGGGAAGGTTGAAAAGGTCCTGAAATGGCATTTGGAATCATCTTCAAGAGGGCGGTCAGGGACTTTCGGCAAAATTTTGTCACACACCTGATGACCACCCTGGTAGTGGGGCTTACATGCCTGATTTTTGTCTTTTTCAGCCTGTTTTCCTTTAACCTTCAGCAGGTGGTGGAGCGTTTCGGCAGGCAGCTGGCCATAATTGTCTATCTGAAAAAGGATGTCTCCCAGGAAAGCATACCTGCAGTATATCAGAAGATTGCCGGCCTGGAAGGCATAGAAAGCGTGAAATTCGTCTCTTCCGAGGAGGCATTCAAGCGTCTTGAGAAGTTTTTCAAGGATGAGGAAGAGGTGCTGCAGGGCGTTGACCCGCTCTTTTTGCCGCCTTCCTTCGAGGTGCAGATAAACAGGGCGGTCTATCATCTGGACAGGATAAAAAAGATAGCATCCGAACTGTCAAAATGGCCCGAAGTGGACAAGGTCCAGTACGGCAGGGCCTGGGTGGACCGGCTGGAGGCCTTTTCCCGCGTGGTAAGGGGTGCCGTGATGGCAAGCGGCATAATACTTCTTCTTACCGCTGCCTTCGTGGTTTCGAATACCATCAAGCTTACCGTGTATGCCCGCCAGGAAGAAATAGAGATCATGAGGCTGGTGGGCGGGACAAGCGGTTTCATCCAGGGGCCGTTTCTCCTGGCGGCATTTTTCCAGGGCACGATCGGTTCCAGCGCCGCCATACTTTTGAGTTTTTTCGCCTATCGATACATCCTTGGCATGCTGGACTATACCGGGCTGGTCAGGAGCCTGAGCCTGCAGTTTCTGCCCTTCAGCTATATTGCACTCTTCGTGCTCGCAAGCGGCCTTTTCTGTGTGGCAGGCACCGCACTGGCTCTCAGGAGGTTTCTGCGCCTGTGAACAGGGAATTTTTTATACTTGGCCTATCCGCGTTTTTTCTGGCCGGCCTGCTGTTTTCTTCCATCTCCTGGGCAGAAAACGAGATCCTCAACCAGGAGCTTTCCAGCAAGACGGAAAAACTCAAGTCCATAGAAAAGTCCATTGCAAAAAAAAGATCCAGGAAGCGCCGGATCGAGAAAAGCCAGCAGGATGTACTTTCTGAAATTCAGGCCCTGGACCACCGGATAGCATCACAGTGGGAGAGCCTCCAGCAGGCCAAGAAGGACTGGACAGCCGCGGAGCTGGAGCTTGAAAAGACCACTGACGCACTGAACGATACGGTAAGAAAGATAGAATTCCTCAAGCATTACACCGAGCTTAGATTCAATGCATTCAGGCAGATGGGGGAGCTGGGCCTTCTGAATGTGTTTTTTGCCGCCCAGTCTTTGCCTGATCTCCTTTCCAGGCAGGAATTTCTAAAGATGATTCTTGATGAAGACCGTGAAAAGAGAAAGCAGTATCTGAAGGCCATTGAAGGGCTTTCTGAAAAACAGTCCGAGCTCAAGAAGAGACAGGATCTTTTAAAGGTAATGTCTGAACGAATGGAAAAAGAGACCCTTCTTCTGGAGGAGAGGAAAAGGGAAAAGAAGGAATTCCTGGATAAGCTAAAAAAAGAAGGCAGGCGATATTCGGCAATGATCGCCCAGCTCCAGCGGGCCAGGAAGAATCTTAAAGAGGTGGTGAATGAGCTTACGTTAAAGGTCAGGTCCGCGGAAAAGGCCATGGAACCCGTGTCCATGGAAAATCAGTTCGATTTCAGGGCACAGAAGGGGAAACTCAATCTGCCTGCCCCCGGCAAGGTGATATCCTTCCGCTCCAGAAAGAGGATCCCGGGCATTGCCGTATCCTGCCCCTGGGGCACCCAGATAAGGGCCATCTTTGATGGCAGGGTGATCTACAACGATTCCCTTCCCGGCTATGGAAGGGTGCTCATAATTGATCACGGCAAAGGCTATATGAGTCTGGTGGCCCAGGGACAGGGTTTTTCAAAGAATGTGGGAGCCGAGGTGGCGGAAGGAGAAGTGGTCGGCATATCAGGGGGCGGGCCATGGATATCAGAGGGAATCTACTTGGAAATACGCCGAAACGGCAGGCAGCTTCGACCTCTTTCCTGGTTTGATTTAAGGGGTATTGAAATAGAAAAGAGATAGGTTATTCTGCTGGCATTAAAAAATATGTAACTCCTCACAAGGTTCCTTGGGGGTATTATCGCACAACTGCCTGGGATGTATCTGCTTACAGGGTACCCAGATACAAGGCGTAGATGTAGTATCCTGTGAGCAGTTACAAAAATACCCGTTATCAGTACAGGATGGATGCAAAAGTCAGCGGATTAGAGGTCGTATAATGAATAAAAAAGCAACAAGCAGGTTTCCGGGCTATTATATAATTCTTTTTATTATTTTTGCCTCGTCGGTCACGGGTTTTTACCTTGTCAGAAACCAGCTGGCCGTCGCCAAGGAAGACAACACCTATCACCAGCTAAAGATGTTTACCCAGGTCCTGGACCTGGTGGAAAGGGATTACGTTGAGCCCGTTGAGCCCCAGAAGCTTATTTACGGTGCCATTCAGGGCATGCTCAGTTCCCTGGACCCGCATTCTTCCTTCATGAAGCCCGAGGATTTCAAGGAACTCCAGGTGGAGACAAAGGGCAAGTTTACCGGCATAGGAATAGAGATAACCCTGAAAGATGGCGTCCTTACCGTGGTTTCTCCCATTGAGGGTACTCCTGCATTCAAGGCAGGCATCCAGGCAAATGACAAGATCCTCAAGATAAATGGCAAAACTACCAAGAACATGACCCTGATCCAGGCCGTGAAGCTGCTTAGAGGGCCTAAGGGTACCGAGGTTACAGTGTCCATCTATCGCGAGGGCTGGTCCCAGCTCAAGGATATCAAGCTCGTAAGAGACGTTATCCCCATCAAAAGCGTGAAATCAAAGATGCTGGAAGACAGCTACGGATATGTGCGTATAACGAATTTTCAGGCCAAGACCAGCTCCGAGCTTGACAAGGCACTGAAAACCCTGGAAGGAAAACACGGGTTAAAGGGCCTGGTGCTCGATTTGAGGAACAACCCGGGCGGCCTTCTTGACCAGGCGGTAAAGGTCAGTGATGAATTCTTGGAATCCGGGCTGATAGTCTATACGGACGGCAGGATAGAAGACCAGAAGATGCGTTTTACCGCAAAGCCCAACAAGGTCCATCACAACTATCCCATCGTGGTTCTTGTCAACGGGGGAAGCGCCAGTGCCTCTGAAATTGTCGCAGGGGCCCTGCAGGACAACAAAAGGGCCATAATCGTGGGTACCCAGACCTTTGGCAAGGGCTCTGTCCAGACCATAATACCCCTTGAAGGAGGGGCGGCTGTGCGCCTTACCACTGCAAGGTACTATACCCCGAGCGGGCGTTCCATACAGGCCAAGGGCATAACGCCCGACATCGTTGTGCCATTTCTCATCCCCGAGAAGGAAAAGGAGGCAAAAAATGTCTTCCATTTCCTGAAGGAAAAAGACCTTGAAGGCCATCTGAAGGGCGAGGGGGATGAGAAAAAGGAAGAAAAGAAGGAAAAATCCGGTAAGAAGGATTCGGAGCAAGGTTCGGACAATACTGCAGAAAAACAGCTTGAAAATGATAACCAGCTGAGAGAGGCCCTGCGTATCCTGAAGGCCTGGGGCATATTCACGGAGATGAAGCCCATATGTGCCAAGAAAGGGTCCTGAGAATTTTTTAAGTGCCTTCGAAAAAGAGGTCGGCCAGGGCAAGGCGCAAAAAAAGCGATCCGGGTGTCAGAAGGTTTCCAGGGCTCCTTGGAAATCTGCTGCTTCTTGCAATAATCGCCCTGCCCCTTGCGGTATTATACCTTCTGCCCCTTTCCGGGAAAAACATACCGGCAAAACGCCCTCCGTTTGAGAATTTTTCACCGGCGCCCCGTGTGCCCGTAAAGAAGCCAGGGCCCAAAAGGCCGGTCCAAAGGCCTTCAGTTCCTCCAATGCTGGCCATCCTCATAGACGATATGGGTTACGATGCGGGCATTGACAGGAAGTTCATAGACATCCAGGCACCCATTTCATTTGCCTTTTTGCCCTTTGCCCCAAACACCGAGGTCCTTGCCAGGTATGCCCGAAAATGCGGGAAGGATGTCCTTGTTCATATTCCCATGGAGCCTGAAAACAAGAGGCTTAATCCAGGCCCCGGAGTGCTGACCCTGGAGATGGATTTTGATACCCTGCTCGAGACCCTCAGGGCCGACCTGGCTGCAGTACCAGGAGCAATTGGGGCAAATAACCACATGGGTTCAAGGTTTACCACCGACACCAGGGCCATGGAGACGGTGCTTGCCTACCTCAAGGAGCGCGGCCTGTTCTTTGTGGACAGCCGCACCACCAGGTATACGGTGGCCTTTGACGTGGCAAGAAAACTTGGATTGCCTTGTGCCCAGAGGTCGGTTTTTCTGGACCATACTCTTTCCAGGGAGGCAATACGGCATGAAATCAGGCGGAGCCTCAAGCTTGCAGCAGAGCAGGGTTCAGTCATAATGATAGGACATCCCAGCAGGCTTACCTATCAGGTGCTTTACCGGGAAATTCCCCTGATGAGAAAGGAAGTAAGGCTCGTTCCCGTGCACAGGGTGGTGCGCTGAAACAGGGGCAACCGGTATTTGTGGCAGGATCAAGCCGCCAGTTCGGATGTGGAATCCAGGAGTTCTGATGCATGCCCCTGCAATAGTTCCAGGTTGCTGGCAAGCTGCCTGCAGTGATCTGAAAGATGCTGTTCCATGAAGAGGGCATCGGCCCTTTTCCAGCCCCTGTGAAAATCCAGCAGCGGGCCGTAAAGTTCCAGGAGTTCCTGCCGGGAAAGACTTGAAAGAAGGTGCGCCAGTTCCTCAAGTGGCAGGTCACAAGCGGTTTCAGCCATGACTGACATGAGCCCCCTAAAGAAACCTGTAACTGTAGGCCTTATGAATTCCTGGTCTGCAAAATAATATCTTCCCGTGCCGTTAAGCCGGTCCACCCGAATGTTCAATACAAGGTCCAGGAAAAGATACAGTAGGGCGAGAAGAAGGTTCCCCTCTTTATCAAATTCCGGGTTTCTGACAATGTTCCGGTATTCCCTGGCCGTTGTGAGCATTGCGGAAATCCTCTTTTCCTCCGGTAACCGGACTACAAAATCACCTGCGGCGTGGTTCCAGAGACCTACCTGGCAGAGCTGGACAGGGTCGAAATAATAGCTCAGGATTTCGGCAATCTTTTCAAAGAGCCTGAAGCCCGTCTCCTTCCGTGGAAAGGTGCAAAAATCGCTCCCAGGTTTCCATACTGTAATCCTGCATGAGTCACTCCCCCCAGGACAGGTGAAGTGCCATTCATAAAAGTCCTGGAGCCATTCCATCACGGATATGGTCACGGTTGGACTGTTGTTGCTATGTCCGATTTTTTTGTCACAGATGTAGAGCGGCCTTGGCACCAGCTTGTTCTGCCGGCTGTTCCAAAGGTGCAGGAGGTTTTGATGGTCTCTTTCAAGCACCTTTCTGGCAAAGGGTTCAAAGGCCGTTATCACCGCCAGGCAGACCCGTTTCAACTCCCCGGTTTCAAGGTCTGCACGGGCCACATGGTAAAAGCTTCCGCATTTTTCACTGGTAATTGAAAGCCGCATCAACCGGGGCGGATGAAGGGGTTTTGAACGTGGTAACGCCAGAGGGATCAGGTTTCGGGCTTTTTCAAGGATGGTTTCTGCGAGGATATCAAAGTAGTCCCGTAGGGAAGGGGCATTATGGAGTGACCTGTTGCCAGTTTTGATCTGGCTGGAAAGAAGGCTTTCAGGTGCCCTTACGTCACCTGAGGGGGTGGCAAAAAGGTATGTAACCGTTGTCATGGTTCCTCACCCGGGCGAACCAGAGGCCATCTTTAAAAATGTTCTATGGTTCACCGTTTCAGACCAGTTCACTTGGCAGGAATAGCAGCCTTTATTTCTAATTTTACTCAAGCCTTTTTTAATTGCAATTAAAAATTATGAAATAATCTCATGGGTATTGCTTCTGGTTCCTAAAACCAGAGCCTCAGGCCTGCAATGAAACTGGTAACATCACTGGGTTCTTCTTCCTGCCTGGAAATATCCCTGCTGCCCCCTGTCATGGTACTCCACCTTATGCCGATGTAAGGTGCAATTTCACGTCTGATCTCATACCTGAGCCTTGCACTTAGATCCAGGCCGGGAAATCCGGGGCCGATTCCAAGCCCCTCCATGCGGTTGAAAGAAAACGATGCATCCAGGCGGGGCTGCAGAACAATCCTCTGGGCAAGATAGACGTCATATTCGGCCTCGAGATCCAGAAGCACCTCTCCCCTGTTGGATATGCGAAAGTTCGTGTCTATCTCAAAACCATAGGGGGCAATGCCCTCAGGCCAAACACGGCGAAAAAGCGCTCGTCACTGTCCGGACCGATGGTCCCCCTGTATCCCATTCCTGCCCTTATGTTCCAGAAGGGGGAAACGAGACGCCCATGAAGGATGTCAAGCCTTTCAACTTCTCCCCCGTCTGCGCTGCCGGTATCATGGGTTCCTTCCAACTCGAGCCACAGGCGCTGGTAATCTCCTCCAAACCAGCCAGTGGCTTCATAGGAGACGGTTTTGTCCTCCTGGCCGGTCAATGTGTATTCCATGCGATCCAGCAGGAATCGGCCGTAGTGCATCGGTGGCAGCGGAGCAACAGGATAGGTGTTGCAGGAGGCGCTCTTTTGATCCGCTGATACCTTTCCGGCATTGCCGGCCTCTGCCAGGAAGGACACCGGCATCAAAAACACCATGAGGAAGGCGGCAAGCATGGCACTGGTGGTCCTTCCTGCTGTCAGCATGCCCGCACCACCCTGAACATGCCCGTGTGCATATGGTAGAGAATATGGCAGTGAAATGCCCAGTTTCCAAAGGCGTCAGCATCCACATCCACGCACAGTTTTTCAGAAGGCCTGATATTCACCGTGTGTTTCCTGGGAGCAAGATTTCCGCTGCCGTTTTGAAGGCGCATCCACATCCCGTTGATGGTGACGGCGTGGCCCTTGCAAAGGCCCACCAGTATGGGCTGACGCCTTATTGCAAGCCTGTGATAGACCGTATCAGGTGTTTCTTCACCCACTGCCGCTCCAATGCCATTTCGAAAAGAGGCACTGCACGGGGTAGCGCTTCCAAGGAGACAGGCAGCTCCACCTGCGGCCGTGCCTTTAATAAATGCCCTTCTTGTCATTTTGGGAGACATGGACGTATCCTTGTGCAAGATGTGAAATATTCCCCTTCCCGGTTTAATGTGAAGACAACCGGGCCTGCGGCAAGGAAAAAGACCAGCTCTGCAAAGAGCAAGGATTATAAATATAAAATCAAGAAATTTTTTAATGCTAAGAATGCAGCCCGCAGGCTGAATATCATGAGTGACCGCGAGGGTTTTCATTGAAAAAGCCTGAGATCTTTCGTGAAAAGGCAGGTTTGAATGGCCGTGAGATCCTCGGCTGGGCCATGTATGACTGGGCCAACTCGGCATTCAGCACTATTGTCGTAACCACCCTTCTCGGGCCATACCTGACAAGGCTTGCTGAATCTTCAGGCGGAATAGACCTTGCCGGCTTCCATGTGATGCCTGCGGCGTTTTATCCCGCATGCGTGTCAATTTCTGTTGCCCTTCAGGTGTTCGTGTTACCCATTCTGGGGAGCTTTGCTGACCGAACCGGGCTCAAAAAGGAGCTTCTCATAATTTCAGCCTTCACAGGTTCCGTATCCACCATGCTTCTCTACCTGATCGAGCCAGGCCTGATGGGCATGGACATCAACCTTGTGGTTATAACTGGAGGGCTTCTCTTTGTAATGGCAAACCTGGCCTTTGGGGCATCAGTGGTTCTTTGCAATGCCTTTTTGCCAGACATCGCCCCGCCAGCCCAGCGTGACAGGATAAGCTCCCTGGGCTGGGCCATAGGCTACCTGGGCGGCGGAATAGCCCTTATGGCCGCACTGGCGCTTTTCAGCTTCATGCCTGACAAGGCAAAGGCCGTGCGCATGAGTCTTGCCCTGGCAGGGGCCTGGTGGCTTGTATTTACCCTGATCTTTCCGGCCAGGCTTCTCAGGCCTGGCAAACCGGTCAAAATATGCGGCCAGGCCTGCTCCCGGCCTTTTCGTGGAGTCAGGCAGGTTATCCGTACCCTGACAGCCATTCGCCTGAATCATCCAGAAACACTGAGGTTTCTGGTGGCATATCTTGTTTACAATGACGGCATCCAGACGGTCATAGCGGTGGCAACGCTTTTTGCCTCAAAGGAACTGGGGGTCAGTAACCGGACACTTTTGCTTCTCATATTGATGATCCAGTTCGCAGCCTTCTTCGGCTCCATCCTTTTCGGCTGGATTGCCGGGAAAATGGGAGCCAAAAGGTCGATAATGCTCTCACTCGTGGTCTGGTCCGGCATAAGCGTTTATGCTTACGGCTTTCTTTACAGCACTTTTCAGCTCTTCATCCTGGGAGCTGCAACAGCAGTGGTGCTGGGTGGCTCCCAGGCACTTAGCCGCTCCCTTTACTCTCAGCTGATCCCCAGGCAGAATGAAAGCGAATACTTCGCCTTTTACGAGATATCAGAACGCGGCACCTCCTGGATAGGACCCTTTATTTTTGCAGGAGCGGTCCAGTTTACAGGCAGTACGCGTGTTGCCATCCTGTCGCTCATGGTCTTTTTCGTGGTCGGCCTTTTACTGCTTGGCCGCGTAGATGTGGAAAGAGGAATGATGGATGCCGGAAATGACACCATGGATGTGGTCATCTGACCGGGGCAGGAACCAAGTAACCGGTTTTAAAGTATTAACTCAGACTGTGCAGGTTATGCGTAAAATTTAATTGGCCAAGCTGGTACGGGTGTTTGAAGAAATCAATTGACCGGCCATCTTTTTGATTTCTCCGTCCCTGGCAAATTAATGACTACAAAATTTAAGATAGACATCGAAGTCTAGTACACATTGTGTTTAAAGGATATTATATAATCCACGTGGTTCAGGCTGCCGCATTCCTGCCAGTTTCATCTTGTAATCACTTTTATCAGTGAAAACTGATCCAACAACGTCCAGAAGGCTGGATCCTCATATCGTCACCAGGGAAATATACGAAAGCGGGCTGTAACTGGCCTTTACTTTGCATCTCGATAGATTTGTTTCTGTTTATTTCCCTATTCAAACACTGAACCGGGGCCCTTTGTAAAGGAATGTATTTTTAAAAAAGTTTTTTAAGCAAATAATGTGCATCAAGTATTAAATCAATCTTTGGGGGGCTGCCGAGGTGGAGGATTATGAGCTCTTGTAAGCTGATCAACAGGTTGCCATTTGTATTTATCCTCTTGGTAATTGGTTTGCTGGCAGATTACGGGATCCGGCATTTTCTTATTATGCCTGATTTCTATGTTTTGGAACGTCAACAGGCTACCCAGAAGATGTCTTCCGTGGTTTCTGCCATCCACCGAGAGGCCTTTCATCTTTCTCAGCTGGCAAGTGACTGGGCTGCATGGGATGATATGTACAGATTTGTCAAGGATAGCAACGAGGCATTTGCAAAGTCAAATTTCCAGTGGGAAAGCCTTAATGCCAGTGGAATCGATCTGGTTTATATTTGCAACGACGAAGGCAGGATAATTTGGTCGGGCATTCATCACCCGGCCACCAATAAAGACATACATATCGCATGTTTTTCCCGCAAGGCTTTTCAAGCAACGCTATTTCCGCTGTGTAAAAGGAATGCCCACCTCTATGGGCTCATGTTAACTGAATACGGACCGATATTCATATCCATACAACCTATAATCACGAGTGCCAAAACCGGTCCGGTCAGAGGATTTCTGATAATGGGACGTTTTTTGACCAGTTCAATCCTTAAACAGATCCAGGCTCAGACACATGTTTCCTTCACGTCTGAAGATGTGGAGGGCTACAGACAAGATAATGAGCATAATGACCTGCTGAAACGGCTGTCCAGGAAGAAATATGCTTTTGAGGTGCTGGATCCTGAACACCTGAAAGGTTTTACAGTCATTGATGACATTTTCGGCAAGCCAGCTCTCCTTATAACAGCACTATTTAAAAGGGATATTGTGCTTCGGGGCCAGGCCACGGCCACCTTAACATCTTACTCTTTTTGGGGAGCATTTGGGATAATCGGAATTTTTATAGGCGTATGGTTGGTAATGTGTCAAAAAGAAGCCAAAAAGCGCGAATATGAAATTTCCAGACTGGTAGAAGAAAGGACAAAAGAGTTGAGAGAAAGCGAAAATCAACTCAGAACATTAATCAACGCAACTCCCGATATTATCTGCTTCAAGGATGGAGAGGGAAGATGGCTTGAGGCCAATAACGCGGCCAGAGAATTATTTCATTTGGATGGAGACGAATGCTTTGGTAAGAAAAATTTAGAGCTAGCAAATCATACCCATCCCATTTTCAGGCAGACATTTATTAATTGTGATGAAACCGATGAAAAGGCCTGGAGTAAGGGTGATCTTACCAGGAATGAAGAAATTGTGGAAATTCCAGATGGAACAAAAAGGATATTCGATGTAATAAAGGTGCCCATATTTAACAATGACGGAACCAGGTCTGGACTCATTGTCTTTGCCAGAGATGTCACAGAGGAAAAAATACTGAGAGACAAGTTGCAGAAAGCTGAAAAAATGCAGGCCATAGGTCTCATGGCCGGTGGAGTAGCACACGATCTGAATAACATTTTGTCAGGTATCCTTACTTATCCGGATTTGATTTTGTTGAAACTGCCGGAGAATAGTGAGATTCGTCCATTTATAGAAGCCGTAAAGGAGGCGGGTAAACGTGCTTCCGGTGTTGTGGCGGACCTGTTAACGATTGCCAGAGGAGTGGCTGCTCCTCGAGAAGTGGCGAATCTAAACGAGCTGCTAAAAGAATATCTGGATTCACCAGAATATATCAAGCTTAAAAAACTCTATCCAGCCGTTCAAATAAGAGTCCGTCTTGCACGCAATCTGCCCAACATTTTTTGTTCACCATTACATATAAAGAAATGCTTAATGAATTTGATTAGTAATGCCTGTGAAGCCATTGAAGGCGCTGGTGAGATTGTTATCGAAACCGAGGAGCGTACGATATCCGAGCAAAAACCAGCTTCAGGTCATGTGGATAAAGGGAAATATTCGGTCATTACGATCTCTGATAACGGGCCCGGCATTGACAAGAAGGATTTGGAACACATATTTGAGCCTTTTTATACCAAGAAGATCATGGGTAGAAGCGGGACGGGTTTGGGACTGTCAATCGTCTGGAATACGGTGCAAGATCATTCAGGCAGCATAGATGTTTTATCAAGTAATCAGGGTACTAAATTTATACTTTATTTCCCCTGTATAGAAGAAGAAGTGACCTCCTCAGGACAGGACTTACAGCCAGCTGATGTTCGTGGCCAGGGGGAAACAATATTAATCGTTGATGATGAAAGACAGCAACGTGATCTTCTGACTTCGCTTCTCGTTTCCTTAAACTACAAGGTTAATGCAGTGTCTTCAGGAGAGGAAGCTATCGCTTTTCTCGAATATTCCAAAGTTGATCTGGTGATACTTGATATGATTCTTGGAGCTGGCATGGGAGGTAGGGAAACCTATGAAAGAATAGTATCGATTTATCCGGATCAAAAAGTCCTGATAGTGAGCGGATTTTGTGAGGACAAAGACATCAGGGCCATTCAGAAGATCGGTGCTGGAGAGTTCATTCGAAAACCTTATACGCTTGTTCGCATCGGCCTTGCCATCAAAACGCTATTGACTCATGGCGGGAAGGACAGGGGCACAGGTAAGTTGTAATAGTCATGACTATTACAGATAAGCTCACAAAATTTCTCTTTTATTTATCTTTTTTCAGGTCTATGTCCAGCTTCTTGAGTTTCTTGTAAAAGTTGGTCCTGATAATCCCTGTCTGCCTGGCGGCAAGGCTTATGTTGCCACTGCATCGTTCAAGGGCAGCCAGAATGTATTCCTTTTCAAAGCGTTTTTTGGCTTCCGAGTAGGGCAGGATCCTGTTGTCGTCCATGACCTTTATGCCCCTTGGCAGAGAGGAAAGCCTTCCGTCGTAATTCAGGTAGCGGGTTGTGATCTTGTCCGAAGTCTCCAGGGACACCGCAGCCTCGATGACGTTTTCCAGCTCTCTGACGTTGCCGGGCCAGGGATAGCTGCACAAGAGTTCCATGGCCATGGGGGTGAATCCATCTATCTTTTTGCCCGCTTCCTCCACGTATTTTTTTAAAAAGTGTATTGCCAGAAGCGGTATGTCCTCAACCCTTTCTCTCAGGGGCGGAATGGTGATGGTCAGGACGTTCAGCCGGTAATAGAGATCTTCACGGAATTTTTTTTCTTCCATGACCTTTTTCAGGTCCTGGTTGGTGGCAACAAGCAGCCTGACGTCAACCTTTACGGGCGTGGTGCTGCCAAGCGGGACGATTTCGCGCTCCTGGAGCACTCTCAGGAGCTTGGCCTGGATGCCGGGACTGATATCCGCAATTTCGTCTAGAAAAAGGGTTCCTCCATCGGCAATTTCGAAAAAACCTTTCTGCGTCCTGTAGGCACCGGTAAAGGCCCCTTTCACGTGACCGAAAAGTTGGGATTCCAGAAGGGTATCCTGCAGGGTAGCAGAATTGACACAGACGATCTTTTTGCGCCTTCTCGGGCTGTTATAGTGAATTGCCTTTGCCACCAGTTCCTTGCCGGTACCGCTCTCCCCCTGGATTACCACGGTGCATCTGCTGTCTGCAGCCCTGCGTATCAGCTCAAAAAGGTCCTGCATGGGCTTGCTTTTTCCTATTATGTTGTCGAACCCGTACCGTTCCTGTATTTCCTCCCTGAGATGCGACATCTCCACCATGAGCTTTCTCTTGTCCCATGCCTTCTGGGTTAGACGGATCAAATCGTTCTTCTGAAAGGGCTTGGTTATAAAGTCATAGGCGCCGTATTTCATGGCCTCTACCGCGGTTTCAATGCTTCCATAGGCTGTGATCATGATTGCCACCACGTTTTCATCCTGTTCCTTGATGCGCTTGAGAAGCGTGATGCCGTCACAGCCGGGCATCTTGTAGTCGAGAAAGACGATGTCCACGTCTTCTTCGAGAAGCTTGAGGCACTTTTCCGGGTCTGTTGTGCTTGTTACTTCAAAGCCTTCCTTCTGAAGGAGGCTTTCCAGGAGTTCACAGAATCCCTGTTCGTCATCCACAACCAAAACCTTTCCCTTATGAGCCATGTTCCGACCTCTCTTTCTTTTCCCTGACGGGGAGGATGATACTGAAGGTGGTGCCTGTTCCCTGGGTGCTTTTCACCTTCAAGATGCCCAGGTTTCTTCTTACGAGCTTCCAGCAGATTGAAAGTCCCAGGCCGGTTCCGTCTTTCTTGGTCGTATAGAATGGTGTGAAGATCTTTTTGAAATCCCGGGGGCTTATGCCGCTTCCAGTGTCGGAAATATCTATTTTTATGGCTGGATCTCCCGGCATGGCTGCACCTTCCATGCGTGGAACCCTCATGGACAGGGCGCTTCCAGGGTCCTCCATGAGTAGAGCCCCTGGCTGGATTACAGGGGCTGCAAGCATGACGGTGTCTTCCCGGGTCAAAGTTACCGAGCAGGTTGACACGGCTATCCTGCCCTCTTTCTCAATGGACTGCACCGCGTTTTTTAGAAGGTTTATGAGTATCTGTTCCAGCTGATCCGGATCCACTTCTATTTCGGGCAGGTTCTCTTCCAGGTTGCATGTAATCTCTATGCCTTCTATTGCAGGATAAAATACAAACTGCACCGTTTCGTTCACGAGCCTGTTTACATCCACCCGGCGAAAAACCGGTTCCTGGGGCCTGGCAAAGGCCAGCAGATCCTGCAATATCCTCTGGCAACGGCCGAGTTCCGTCTCCATCCTCTTGAGCTTGGAATGGTGGGGATGATCCGGGGGGACCTCGTCGAGAAGGTGCTGCGTGAAGCCAAGCACTATGCCCATGGGATTGTTGAGTTCATGCGAGATGCCGGCGGCAAATTCTCCCAGGGCACTCAGGGTTCCGGCCCTGAGCAGGTGTTCCTGGATTTCTTCCAGGTCCTGCGTGGTCTTCCTCAGTGACCTTTGGAGTTTTCTGGTCTCTTCAAGCAGCTCAAGCCTTTGTCTTTCCAGGCGAATGGTCTTCTCCCGGTACCCATCCACCTTTTGCCTGGCACTGGAAAGCATTTCTGACAGGGTGGAGCTGCCGGGTTTTTGGGTTATTTCTTCAAGAAAATCCCGGCACCTGCTCAGTTGTCTTCCATATGTAAGTGAAATAAAGGCGTATGCAGATGCCATTAGCGCAAGGAGGAAGATGGCGACCGTGCCTATAATCCAGTTGTCACTGGCCAGCCGTGCCAGGAAAGCCGGGTTTGTGGTAACGACAGCGACCATCCCTTCCTGGGGGACTATCTCGTAACCGGCAACCTGGTCCTTAATACGAAGCCCGGATTTAACCGCAAATTCAAGGTCCCGGGTAAGGCTGCCTTCCAGTTTTATCCGAGACCCGGCCAGGAGATGAAGATCGGTGCTAAAGAAGGACAGCCTGACAGGGCCATCCTCGCAGGAACTGGCCAGTTTTCTCAGGGAATCCACGCTAAGGTTGTAGGTATGAAGGATATCGGCCATCTGTCTTACTGCCAGGGCAGTGATCCTTTTGCCCTGCCACGAGATCAAGAAACAGCTTGCGGCAAGAAGACAGGGTAACAGGCAGAAAGCAAGAACTGTCAGGGTGTTTCCTTGTCCGTTTTTCAGCAGCTTCACCGGTGGTTTCCCTTCTTACTTTTCTATTTACTGTGTCCTGGTGAAGAATGGGCAGGAGTAGAGGTATGCCCAGTTGTGCCTGATTGGACATGTGTTGACGAATGACTTCCTAGAGTCCCGCTTCCATGTGTATTAGTACGGGGAGCCGAGTGTTCGGACATTCCACTACCATGTGGATTCGTGCGGGGAGCCGAGTGTTCGGACATTCCACGTCCGTCCATGGTGCTGTGTCTGTCAGTCATGTCGTGGTGATCCATTGTATGGTGATCCATTGTGTCATGATGGTCAATGATTGTATGATGATCTGGGTTTTTCTTTGAGTGAGTCCTGTTTGACATCTCGGCATGGGGTGCGTGATCAGGGCCTGCCGGGCTGTATGTGCCCGTTCCGGCATTAGCGGAAGCGGCGCCCCGCTGCTGATATCCGTAAGTGCGGACCGGCCCGTTATTGTAAAGCACTTCCGGCGAGTATCCCCTTGAAAAGGTCCCTTTGTACCTGCCTCCTGTTTCAGTAAGTGCCTGTTTCATATCAAGGCCAAGGTGAAGCTTCAGGCATTCTTCATACCTTTTTTGAATTTCCTTGTTCATGTGTTCTGGCCTGGTCGGGGCAGTGCCGGGCCTGGTCTCCGTTATTTCCATGGGGCCGGCCAGGACCGGTTTTCCTGCCATGCCTTTTTGCCATACCACTACATGGCCCTGAAATACCGCCACAAACAGCCGGTCATGAAAGGTAAGGTCCATCACGAAACGAGTGCCCGTGACGCCGGCGATACCTATGGGTGTGTCCACGACCATAGGCAGAGACTGAAATTTAGGGGAGACATAAAACAAGGCCTTGCCCCGGAAAAGCTGTATGACCGTTCCGTGCCGGCATGAGTTCTGGCGACAAGCGCCCGGTCGTGCTTTTGAAAGGGCATTTTCCAGCCTCTGGAGCATGTCTCTCACGGCCAGCTCGCTGCCGGCCTTTATCCTGATGATGGCTCCATCGTCCAGAAGCAGATCCACGGATGAACCCGAAAGCGTTTTTATCTTTGCACCTTTGGGTATGTTCATCCATTTCCTTGCAGGTTGCCAGCCCGTGTTTTCTCCCGAGGACACCAGGACTGTCCCGTCCAGCCTTACAATAAGGACTTTACCCTGCCATGCCTGGCCGGAAGATGAACAGAATGCGACGAGAACAAACAGGGCAATCAAAAACAGCGATTTAATGGTCATGGTTTTACTTGCAGGCAATTTCCTTCTCCATGTCCAGGACCACCTGGACCACCTTGGTGTCGAACTGGGTACCGGCACAACGTCTCAGTTCGGCAAGGGTCAACTTTTTCAAATCGGACAGATTTTTGCCCGGATACCGTTCAAATTTTCTGGCCATTATGGAAACAAATGCCTCGGCGACAGCGAGTATCCTGGCCTCAAGGCAGATTTCATCTCCGGCCAGCCCTTCAGGATAGCCCTTTCCGTCATAACGTTCATGGTGCTGTCGTATCAGGGGCGCACAATTTTCAAGTTGGGGCACCCGGGATACCATGTCGGCTCCTATGTCCGGATGACTTTCCACCCAAACCCTTTCTTCTGGACTAAGGCCGTTCTTCTTGGTCAGAATATGGTCCGGGACGCCCACCAGGCCAAGATCGTGCAACATTCCGGCCTTGTATACAAGTTCGGTGATTTCCCTGTCGAGTTTCATGCGGCTTGCAATTTCACGGGAAAGTTCTGCCACCTGCCGGGAGTGTTTCATGAGTCCGGGAGTCTTTTTTTCAAGGGCGCTCATGACTATTTCAAGGGTGCCTTCACAGTTTTTCTGAAGCTCATCCATGAGCAGGTTGTGTTTTATGACAAGGGCGGAATGGACTGCAAAATCCATGGCCTGGCTGCTTTTTTCATCTTCCGTGCCCGTTTTGCCGTACGGAAGGATCAAATAGAGGCCGGCCATGAAATCCTCGGTTCTCACAGGGAGGATATTACATGTATCCGCCATGGTTCTGGAGCAGATATCCAGGGTTTTTTCGATATCTCCCGGGTTTTTCCGGATTATTTTTTCAATGTTCTCCAGGAGATCCCTGTCCGCCTGTCCGGATGTCCATATGGTTTGACGGCCATCCCTGTCTTTAAATATGCCGATTGTGGCCTTTGAATCCGTGATCTCCCTCAGAATGGAGCAAAGGTCCTGTGGACAGGCCGTTGCCGAACTTCTGGAGATCTTTCTGACCCGTTCAGCCTGTATCTGCATCTGGCGCCTGTAGTGAAGGGCCTTGATTGATGCTGCAAGCAGGATGGCTGCACTCCAGGCACCTGCTACGGGGGCAATGACCATTATTTTTCTAAAGAAAATCAGGCAGAAAAGACCCCCCGTCCAGAGGATGGCCGGACCCAGAAAAATCAGCCCAGGCATCCATTTTAAAGATGCCCGCTGACCAACCAGGCCGCCAGATATTCCGGCAATGAAAACCGCCATCAGGATTACAAGCCCGGGGACTTTGCCAGGAACCGTTTGATCCAGAATGGATTGGATAACGTTTGCCATGAGCTCTATACCGCTCATTGTGCCACGGCTTACGAAGGGGGTGGCCCATTTATCTGCAGTCCCGGCTGCAGTTGCCCCCACTATTACTATCTTGCCAGTGAAGATTTCAGGGGGAATCTCGCCTCTTAGAACGTTTAATGCAGAAATAACAGGAAAGGTGCCCGGCCCCCCCTGGTAGCCAATGTAAAAGTATCCGTCCCTGTCCAGGGGAATATCTATGGTTCCGAGAACAAGATGCCCGGGAGATATCTCGGCATCCCGTATTTCCATGCCTCTCCTTAATGCCGCCACTGCTATTCCAAATGCGGCAAATGTGCTGTTTGAGTCGGAAATGAAAGCAGGGATCCGCCTGATTATTCCGTCCTCGTCGTAAATCAGCACCACGTGTCCGAGTGCAGCAGATGCATCGTGGAGCCGGCGCCGGGGAGTCCTTATGTGCCTGACTTCCAGTCCGTAACCCGTGGTCCTTCGCCCGGTGCGCTCCTGGGTATAGACAGGCAGGACTGTTGGAAGCCTATCAAAGGCCGCAGCCAGAAGCCGATCGTCTGGCTCCTGCCTGTCAAGCAGGAGATCAAAGGCCAGGACCTCGGCACGGGATCTTGCAAGAAAATTCACCAGGCTTGCGTAGCTGCTTCTCTTCCAGGGTAATGGACCAATTTCATCTACGGAATTTTCGTCTATTGCAACGAGGACAACGTCCTGGTGCCGGCCCGAAACAGAAAGCCTGGTCCATGAATCGAGACATATGAACCCGATTTTGGTGAAAATGCCGTTCATGCCCGGATTAAGCCAGAAGAAGACCATCAGTGCTGAAACAGCAACGCCGGCTTCCATGCCGTAAAAATTCCTGAATATCCTGAGAAGGTTCATTCCGTAGAAAGGTTTAGTCTCGTCACGATTTATAATCTCATGCACCTGAGGCCACAAGGGGCCTGCAATTTTGCCAAATCTTCTTTGTTAGCAATAGGTTGAAATGCCCGGTGTCTTCACTTGGTTACAAT
>CAYZJS010000027.1:0-11937 GCA_964478865.1 uncultured Thermodesulfatator sp. | reverse complement strand
CAAAGGATATTACTTCGCTGACTTCCTTGATGGTGTACGGTTTTAATAGTGCAGCAGCAAAACCATATTTCTGATAATGTGACATTACAGGGTCATTTGAATAGCCACTTGCCACCACTGCCTTTACGTTGGGATCAATTTTCAGAAGCTCTTCCAGTGCCTCAACGCCTCCCATACCTCCTGGAACGGTGAGATCCATTATAAGCAGGTCTATCGGCTCATGGTCTTTCATCCTGTTCTTGTATATCTCAACGGCTTCTTCTCCATTGGAAGCCTCTATGGCTTCGTGCCCCAGGGTTTCGAGTATTTCCGTGGCCAGGGCTCTCACCATGTCGTCATCATCCATGACCAGGACTACTGCCTTACGGTCGGTTTTCTCCAAGTGACCGGCATTTTCCTTTTGATCATCGTGCTCCTGATCCAGGCACGCAGGGACAAGAATCGTAAAAGTCGTGCCCTGCCCAGGGCCTGATTCCACCCTTATAGTCCCTCCATGCTTGGATATGATGGAATGAACAATAGCAAGCCCCAGGCCGCTTCCCGTGTGTTTGGTGGAAAAGTAGGGCTCAAAGATCTTGTCAATAATCTGTTCCGGTATGCCTGTGCCTGAATCCCTAATCTCTATCCTGACGTAGCGGCCAAGAGGCAGGTTGAGTTTTTTAAGCAACTCGGGATCGGAAAAATTTGAACAGGATATTTCCAGATTTCCGCCCTGGGGCATGGCATGAATACTGTTGAGTACCAGGTTTTGAATAACCTGGCTTATCTGTCCCCTGTCAATTTCTGCCGGCCAAAGGTCAGGAGGAAAAGCATAATGACAGATTATCCTGCTGCCATGGAGGACAAAATCCGCAGACTCCTTTATCAGTTCAGGGAGGGATGTCCGCTTTTTTACAGGACTTCCGCCTTTTGAAAAGGTAAGAAGCTGCAGGGACAGTTCATGGGCCCTGGCACATGCCTTGATGGCATTATCAAGCTGCCTGTACGCCTTTTCCGAGGGTTTCAGGGAATACTGTGCCAATTCAATATTACCCATAATGGCCGCTATTATATTATTGAAATCATGGGCTATGCCCCCGGCCAACACACCTACCGTCTCGAGTTTCCGTATCTTGAGAAGTTCTTTCTGTGTACGAAGTTCATCTGTAATATCTCTGAGGACAACAACCGCCCCGATTATTTTCCTTTCCCTGTCAAATATGGGCGCGGCACTATCGGCAACCCTGCAACTGGTCTCGTCCTTCCGGATCAAGGCGCAATTTCGTTCAAGGGTTATTATCTCACCCGTCTCAATGGCCCTTTTCACCGGGCTTTCCATTGGCTCCCGGCTCTTGCTATCAACCAGCCTAACCACCTCCATGAACAGTCTTCCCCTGGCATCCTCCTGCCGCCACCCGGTTATCTTTTCAGCCACGGGATTCATGAGAATTATCTTGAAGTCCGTATCCGTCGTTATGACTGCATCCCCGATGGATTTCAGGGTGACGGCAAGCCTTTCCTTCTCATTGAAGATCTCCTTTTCAGCTTCCTTTCTCCAGGTGATGTCCGTGGAGATCTCTATGCGTACAAGTCTTCCATCTGTCCAGGGTATGGCCCTGTCCCGGCACTCATACCATCTGCCGGTTTCGCTGTTCTCATTTTCCCAGATAACCACCCCGGCAGGATTCCCGTTTTCATCCACAAGCTTGCTGTTGCTGCAAAAGGGGCATGGAGCCTCACGATCAGGCTGGAGGACCTCGTAACACTTTTTTCCCACTGCATCACCAGTCCACTGCCTTATCTTGTCATTGATGAAAAGGAGTTCATACGTCTCCAGGTCTGCCACGTAAACCGAGGCGTCCATGCTGTTCAATATGGCACTTAGTTGTTCCGCTGCCCTCCTGACGGCCAGCTCCCTGGTCTTTATTGCCTTCAGTATCAGTTCCAGCTCCCTTACGCCTTCAGCCAAGTCATCACTCAAAACTTCGCCCGTGCCGGCGCCGGTCCTTTCAACGGCTGCCACCATTCTCCTTACAGGCCTGGAAAAAAATCTGTTCAGGAAGAACCACAGCAGGATAAACATCAGGCCGGACGTGATCAGCAGCAAAAAAAAATGCCGCAGTAGAGGTTGTTTCATGTGATCACGAACCACGTTCATGGGCAGGGTGTAATAGATCTTCCACTTGGCAGGCGCCACAAATGGCATAGACATGACCAGGTAATTTTCACCCCTGTAACGGCATGAAAAAAAGCCGTAATCGCCGGGACCGTTCCGGCACTGTATTTCCGCTGACAGATTTTCCCTGGTTTTCACCATGTTTTCGTCCGGATGATAGATAGCACGACCGGTTGCCGACAGTACAAATATGGTTTCATGGGGGAATATGGGATTCTTGCTGAAATATTTTATGGTGGGGATAATATCCACCAGGTCTCTTTCTATCACAACCGTGTTGTTGGCTCCAATGGGATAGGCTGCGCCCACCACGGAACGTCTTGTAAAGATGGAGATATAATGGTGCAGCTGGTCGCCGGAACCATTTTTGAAAATAGACCCGAGGTCCAAGCCGAGAAAGGACCGGTAATCCTCAGGGGCCAGCACCACCCTCCCCTCGTGGTCCAAAACATACCAGAAAACACTTTTCGGATAAAAGCTTACCCTATCTTTTGAATAAACTCCTTTACCCTGGCCCAGCAGGATAGCAACGTCCTTTTTTATATCATCCAGGATGTCATCACAAAGTATCCTGCTGTGAACCAGATCCCTTGCTACTCCAAGCCGCGCCTTCACTCCCTTGGACATGGATTCCATCATGGAATGATATTCCAGTATGCCGGAAAATATCATGAGTACGGCTCCTGCAGGGATTCCGAATACCAGGATGATTGTAGTAAGCCTTCTGTTGAGGGAATGGGCCTTCAACTAGATCTCCCGTCTCAAGACAAACCTGCCATTTCTGATGGTAACCTCATAAACTGGCCGTATCACGTCTCCATACTCGTCAAACGCCACCTTTCCCATGAACCCTTGATATGTCTCTGAAAGCAGCACCCTGGCGATGGCGGGACCAGTGAGCTCCCGGGCCTTCTTCATGGCCTCTGCCAGTATCATTATCAGTTCGTAACAAGCAGTGGACCGTGCATTGGCCGGCTCATGAAACTTCTCAATCATCCTTTTCTGAAATGCCCTGTAGTTGGGAGAATCTATATCGGGCCTTACATATGAAATGATGGAGATACCTTCACCTGCCGAGGATGCAAGTTTGATGAGCTCCGGGGTCTGGGCCCATATCGTAGCGACTCTGATGCCCTTGTAACCTGCCGCTTCCAATTTTTGAAGAGCCACAGCAGTCATGGTGGCTTCGGCAAGGAGAACTACTGCATCCGGATCATGGGCGATAAGCTCCCGAATAATGGCATCCCAGTCTTCGTTGGCATTGGACCTGAATTTCACGGGAAAAATCCGGCCATCGTAATATCTTTTTGTGGCATTTACAAAATCGGTTACAAAACCCGGATTTACCATGTCCATGAGAAAGGCAACCGTCCTTGCGTTCTTCCCGTGAAGAAACTTTGCAGTCTTTTTTCCGTAAAGATTGCAATCCACGCATGTCCTGAAAAAGAGGTCTTTCTTGCCGGTAAGACGAGTTGTGGCAGTACAGGCGGTAATCAAAAGGATATTCCGGGAAATCACTTCCTGGTAGGCGGCAAGGGTGGTGGCAGAACGATTATGGCCAACGATTACGGGCACGCCCGCCTTTATGTGTGCCCTGTCAGCCTTGACCGCTCCCCCGGCAGTACCCTGGTCATCCCTGACCAGGAGCTCCAGAGGCCTGCCTCCGATTCCGCCACTGGCGTTTATTTCGCTTACTGCCAGCAAGGCCCCGTTTCTGACATGTTCACCTGCAGCGCCTCCGGTCCCGCTCAGATTAACGGAAAGTCCTATCTTGATGGGAGATTCCGGCCTTTCACATGAACAAAAAATAAGGCAACACAAGATGACTACAGCTGCTAAAATTACATTTACCTGTATGGGGAGGTCATTGTCAGGATTCTTCACGGGTGGGGTACGACTCCATTCTTTAGACAGGCCCGGGTGGCGGGCCCAAAAAAAACCGGAACAGATAACAAGAGGCCATGCCTGAAAGTTGGGGATTTTGTTCAAAAAATTACTAGCCGAATTTTAAACCCAAATCATGCAGCTCGCAAGCTTGCCCAAGATGCGGGGCCTCCAGGAGGCAAGGATGCTCAGGCATTTCAAGAAATCGATAACACGGCGGATTAAGTAAACCTGCAAACTTCCATATAATAAAATATGGATGAGACTTCACCTTTTAAGCGAACGAATTATCCGCATGTATTGAAGGTAATCGTTGAATTATGCAATCAGAGTCCAGTTTCCGGGCATTTGAAGAACATCACTTGGGTCAGATGATTGATGCCACCTGTCAATGCAGATAACAGGAAAAAAGAAGGCTGAACAGTTAGCCACGAACCGCATTTCAGTACTTTGGCCACACATCAACTGATTCAGCAATTTTTGGGAAAGACCAGTTGAAAGACTGTACCCTTGCCCGGTTCGGACTCTACCGAAATCTGTCCGCCCAGTTCTGTGACCGTCCTGTGTACTATGGACAAACCAAGGCCTGTGCCATCGGGCTTTGTAGTAAAAAACGGGTCAAAAATTTTCTTCAACATATCTTTATCGATCCCTACACCATTGTCCTCAATCCTGAGACGCACTTCATGCCCGGAATTGGCACCGGATATTTTTATTT
This sequence comes from uncultured Thermodesulfatator sp., assembly GCA_964478865.1. Taxonomy (GTDB): domain Bacteria; phylum Desulfobacterota; class Dissulfuribacteria; order Dissulfuribacterales; family QOAL01; genus QOAL01. The sequence continues at coordinate 7,180 of CAYZJS010000027.1, read as the reverse complement.
TTCCAGCCTTTTCCGGCAGGGACTGGAAGGCATTTAACAGGAGATTCAACATCACTTGACGAAACATCTGCGGATCCGCCGTTACAGCAAGCTCCTTGGCAAGATCAATTTCCACCTCGGCCTTGGCGATCCGCTTTCTCTGCTGCAGCAACATGAGGATGGAAGAAATTTCATCCTCCAACAAGATATTCTCTGCGTTTTTCTTTTCGGGTCTGCCATACAAGAGAAAGCTGCTGGTTAGCCGGTTAAGCCTTTCCGTTTCCTTCTGTATGATTTCAACCAGCCTGCGGCCTTCCGGCAGCACCAGGCCTGCCTGGCCGAGAAACTCTGCAGCCCCTGAGATGGATGCCAAAGGATTCCTTATTTCATGGGCCAGTCCAGCCGCCATTTCTCCCAAAGCAGCCAGCCTGTCGATCAGCTGAAGTTTTTCCTGGCGGGCCTTTATCTTGGTGATGTCCTGGAAAATCAGCCCGTGCCCGAGAAACAATCCTTCGTTATCCGTTATGGGGAAACACGAAAGGCCCAGGACCTTTTTATGCCCGCCATTTTCCACATGGAGTTCACTCCTGGATTCAGGAACGTTTTCATTCTGGCATTTCTTAAGCACCTGTGTACTGCCCGCCATTATGCCTTCCAGGGGTCTACCGTAGGCATTTTCTATGGCCTTGCCGAGAATTTCCTGGGCGGCGATGTTGTAATAAAGGACATTTCCATCCCGGTCCACTGTAATCAGCCCTGACTTCAAGCTATTGGCAAGATGGCGCTGAATCTCTTCCAGCATGAAGACATCCTTGGTTGTAATGGATAGCCTTTCTTCCAGATGGTGCAGGCGCTTGGTCAGGTAGATTGCCAGTATGGCCACGGTGTTGAACGCCGCCATGTTGAGAAAAAAGGTAAAGGCGGCCTCTGTCCCCGACTCGGCATGCTTCCAGGTCAAGATGGAGACAAGGGCATAAAAAAGCGTGCTCAGTATGGCTGCAAGGCTTCCGATCCGCTCAGGGCTGAGAAGGCAAGCCGTAATGATGGCGATGGCGTATAAAAACGTGAACGGGCTGAGAAGGCCTCCAGTCAAGTAAACAGTTGCGCTGGCCAACAAGACATCTATTACAGTCTGGACATTTTTTAAGGCCTCTGTAATCCCTCTTCTCTTGTACCAGTAAACGTACATGGCAGTGAAGAAAAAGGCTGCACCGAGAAGCATGGAAACATAGGTGAATGCCCCGCTTACCGTGAAGGCCTTGGGGAAAACCATTACTGCAGCCAGGAGCAGCAGGAAGAGAAGCAGCCTCCCTGCAGTGATAAACAAAAATGTCTTATTGTTTTCAGTTGATTTCATATTTGGATAGCCTGTATCTAAAAGACCTGAAGTTCACCCCTAAAAGTTTAGCCGCCTCGGTTTTTTTGCCTCCGGACCTTTCCAGGGCCTGGAGCAGCAGGTCTTTTTCAATTGTTCCCAGGAATTCATCCAGGTCCATCCCTTCCGGAGGAAGTTCATGTTTCATCCGGCCGTCCTGGTCTTGTCCAGACGGAAAATCCTCTCCGTGTTTGTGACGGGCAATATAAAGGCTTTCAGGCAATATCAGGCTGGAAGTGGAAAGGGCCACGGATCTTTCAATGATGTTTTCAAGTTCCCTCACGTTCCCCGGAAATGGATATTGCAGCAGGGCCTCCATTGCAAAACTCGATATTCCCTGAACCGCTTTACCTTGCCGCCTGGCATACTTGTCGAGGAAATACTGTACCAACAGGGGAATGTCCTCGGTACGTTCACGAAGGGATGGCATCCTCAGGTGTATCACGTTCAGCCTGTAATAGAGATCCTCCCTGAAATTCCCTTCCATTACCTCTTTTTCCAGGTTCCTGTTGGTGGCGGCTATTATCCTGCAGTCTACATCTATGGGAGAGGTGCCGCCGATGGGGATAAAAGATCTCTGCTGAACCACCCGCAGAAGTTTCACCTGCAGCACCATGGGAAGCTCTCCTATCTCATCCAGAAATATGGTTCCCCGGTTTGCAATTGCAAAAAGTCCGAGCTTGTCCTTGTCGGCCCCGGTAAATGAACCCTTCTTGTGACCAAACAGCTCGCTTTCCAGAAGGGTTTCTGGTATGCCGCCGCAGTTTACCACCACAAAGGGCATGTCCTTCCGATCTCCCAGGTTGTGTATGGCCCTTGCGGCAAGCTCTTTGCCTGTACCACTCTCACCTGTTATCAAAACACTGGAGGGGCTGGATGCTATCCTTGGAATCATCTGAAAGATCTTCAGCATGGCCTGGCTCTTGGCCACCATGCGATCCAGCCTGTAGACCTTGTCCTTGGTTTCTATGGGCTTGAAATTATGCTCCTGGCGGGAAGAAATAGCGTTTTCGACTACTTCGCGAAGCTCTTCTATCCGGAAAGGTTTTGTGAGATAGTCCCAGGCGCCTTCCTTCATTGCCACGACCGCGGCATCCAGGGATGCAAAGGCGGTAATCAGCACTACTGGAAGGCCGGGATCTAAGGCCTTGATTCCCTTTAGGAGCTCCACCCCATCCATGCCCGGCATTCTGACGTCTGTTATTACCAGGCTGAATCCTTGCCTCTTTACCTCTTCCAGGGCCTCCTGCCCGCTGGCAGCAGAGGCCACCTTGTAACCCTCCTTGGCAAGAAAAATCTCAAGAAATTCCCTGAGACTTGAATCGTCATCCACCACTAGAACTTTTGGTTTGGATTGGCTGTACTCCTCGCCCCTGACATCACTGCCGGGCATCAGAGATGAGAGCATTTTTTATCCCCCTGCATGGAAAAAATCATTGAAGGCCGGCACAAGCCTTGACCTCCCTAAAAAAAACAAACATGGACAAAAAGTTATCCTTATCTCTCCTCTTTTTATCGGAAACTTCGTGACAAAAATTGACAGGTTCTTTCAAAAAAGTGTCTTAAAGTGGTATCATATCCCTCTGCCATGGGTGAAAAAACCGGGATACATCTTTCCCTTTCACGTACTAAATCTGGCAAAAAAAAAACAGGAGAAAAGACGTGAGCACCGATCTGGTGAGCTTTCATTACCTTAAAATATTTACCGGGATCGTTTCTGTCCTGAACCCCCTGGGAGCAATCCCGATATTCCTGAGCCTTACTTCTGCCAGGTCTAACCGAGAACGCGCGTCAATAGCCGTGGTCGCCGCGGTTTCCGCCACTGCAATCCTCATGATTGCAGCAGTTTCCGGAGAGGCCATACTAGATTTTTTCGGTATCTGCATAGCCTCTTTCAGGGTGGGTGGCGGAATACTGATCCTCCTCATGGCTATCTCCATGCTCCACGCGAAGACAAGCCATGCCAAGCACTCCCCGGACGAGGCAAGAGAGGCAGAAGACATGGAATCCATAGCAGTCGTTCCACTGGCTGTACCGTTGCTGGCAGGCCCCGGCTCCATCAGCACTGTCATCGTCTATTCCCATGAGGCCAAGGACCTGGTGGAACTGGGCGCCCTGGGCCTTGTTATTCTCCTTACCGGCATCCTGGTATGGCTGGTCCTGAGACTGGCCGTCCCCATCGGGACAAGGCTCGGCACTACCGGGATCAACATAGTTGTCAGGCTTCTTGGCCTTATTTTGGCCGCCATTGCAGTAGAATTCATGGCAGCAGGTCTCAGGGGTCTTTTCCCGGTTCTTTCATGAAAAGACGGAGCATGCCGGCGTGAGGCAAGACCCTTTCAAGACGGTAAAACTCGTATTTACTGCAGCCTCACAAAAAGAGCTCCCGCTTTCCTGGCTAAAGGGGCTTGGATATCCCGTCCTGACCCTTAGGGGGCTCGTTTCAGGCGAACTTTCAAGAGTGATGGTCAAACATCCGGGCCTGTCCATGCTTTTTCTCATTACCGGGATAGGACCGGAATGTTCCAAAAAGGCCGCTGAAATCATTGTCCAGGATTTTCACCCCCTGGCCATAGTGAATCTTGGAACCTGCGGACTGAACACCCAGGGGATACGACCCGAAACCGGGACCATTGTATGGCCTGAATTCACTGTTGATAATTCCGGGAATGAATTTCCCTGTCACAGCCATTTCCTGTTTCCTCTTCCCGAAGATCTAGATCTTCAAAAGGTTCAGGAAATTCAAAGCCTCAACGCACCACTTACCAAAAGGGATTCTTCACGTGCAGCGTTTGTGGACATGGAAGCCGCCTTTCAGCACAGGGTATTTTCACGTAACGGTATCAGGTTTGGTGTTTTCAAGGTGATTACTGATTCTTGCAATGGCAGCACACCCGGCGATTACGCTAAAAACCTTGCAATGGTCCAGAGCCGCCTGAAGGACGTATTATCCTTCCTGGAAAGCCCCCTGGAAGGCGAAGACGTATCGGTGGTCATTCCTGTTTACAACAGGGCATTGTCAGTAAAAAAGGCTGTTGATTCAGTCCTTGCTCAAAGCATGCCGCCAGGGGAAATCATAGTAGTGGATGACGGCTCTACGGATGAAACAGTTAAGGTCCTCAGGAATTACGGCGACAGGATAAGAATGATTTCAAGCAAAAAAAACCGGGGGGTATCTGCAGCCAGAAATGCCGGCATCAAGAAAGCTACAGGCAAATGGATCGCCCTTCTTGATTCCGATGATATCTGGCTCAAGGACAAGCTCATGCACCAGGTGCATTATCTTGAAACAAATCCCTTCTGGCAGATCATGCAATGCGACGAAATCTGGATCAGAAACGGACAAAGGGTAAACAAGTGCAGGCACCACGAAAAGAAAGAAGGGTGGATATGGGACATCAGCCTGGAACGCTGCATGATCAGCCCTTCCTGCGTTATATTAAGGAGAGACCTGGCGGAAAACTGCGGACTTTTTGATCCCAAAATGCCAGCCTGTGAAGATTATGACCTATGGCTCAGGGTCTCCAGGAATCATCCCGTAGGATTCAATCCCCATCCTGACGTGGTAAAATACGGTGGCCACGAGGATCAGCTTTCAAGGAAATTTCGCGCCATGGACAGATTCAGGGTCTATTCCCTGATAAAGTCCCTGGAGATTGAAAGTGATGCCATCCATGCCGAAAGGCTCCGGAGCAGCATCCTTTTCAGGCTCTCCATACTGGAAGGCGGAGCCCGCAAAAGGGGAATGACTCAAGAAGAGCGGGCCTATCACAGTTTGGCGGAACGGGTTAAGAAAGGACATGCAAGATGCAGGGATTGCCATTTTCTATTGAAAGGGTAACGCCGAAAAGTCTGCTGGCAGAACACCAGCCCCATGCCTTTTCGCTCTACCTGAAAGAGCTTGGATTGTGGGATGAGAAGTGGCCCTTCGCCTCCCTGGAGGCCGAAGGCCTGCTGACACCAATTACGGTTAAGAAATCCCGGAAAAAACCTGGAGGCTTCGAGATACTTGACGGGTTCAAAAGGGTTTCCTGGGCTGCTTCCAGGGACCTGCCCTTCATTTCCTGCGCCTGTCTCGACATGGATATCCCCCTGGAAAAATCATGGCGGGTTGTCCTTTCGGCACAGAAGGCGGCCCTCGACTCTCCTGCTCTCAAGGCCGCATTCCTGGGTTTTCTGAAAAAGGCCGGAGTTCCACGTGAAACCACTGTGGAAAGATTCATGCCTCTCCTGGGCCTCGGCCCAAGCATTAATCTTCTCGAAAAATACCTGAAAATAGCCATGCTGCCGGATGCTGTACTTGCCTTCTGCCACAGGAAGGGCTTTTCTGCCAAAAGATGCCTAAATCTCTCCCACCACAGGAGAGGGCTTCTAAATCGCTTCTTTTCATATTCCTCTTCCCTGACCCTGACTGCAAGCCTGGCAGAAGAACTGTTGGACAATATCAACGATATCCTGAGACGTGATGCGATTTCTCCAGAGGATTTCTTTTCCCTTCCGGAGATTTCAGATCTCCTGGAGGAAGGCACTGACACAAGGGCACGCACGGACAGATTCAGACGTGCTGTGCGACGGCTTCGCTTCCCTGTCCTAACGGGCATTGAAAGGCAAATGGAAGGGGCAGGGAAAAAATTCTTCTCAGGGAAAAAATTCTCGGTCACCTGGGACAAGTCCCTGGAAAACAGGGTCCTAAACATTACAGCCTCCGTAAAAAGCCCGGAAGAGTTCGTCCGGCTGGTCCGGGACATGGAGGATGAAACCTCCCTTGAAGGCATAAAAGCCCTTCTTTCATACCTGTAAACCCATGAAGTCATACAGAACAGTCACGATTCATCCTGGTGTCGCATCTTCATCACTGGCAAAAATGCTTGCCGGTACAGCGGCACTGGGCGAATCTCCCAAAATCTCCGATTACAGGACAGGCAAAAAGCACCTCTTCCTCAGCCCGCTCAGGGGCGATATATTTCATATCTGTGCATCACTGGACACACGCTACATATGCTGCAGCACCCACGTGATCTCGCACATCAGCAACTGCCCCTTTGAATGCACCTACTGCTTCTTGCAAAACTACCTCACAGACACAACCCTTACCGTGATTGCAGATTCCCGGGCCATCCTTGAGGAAATCAGGTCAAGGACATCCCTCCAGCCATGGAGGCTTTTCAGGATCGGGACATGGGAACTCGGCGACAGCCTGGCACTTGCCCCCCTGAATCACGCCGCAGTGGAACTGATAAACGGCTTCAGGGACCTGCCCAACTGCATACTCAAACTTCGGACCAAGAGCTCGGACGTGGCCCCGATACTGGATGCCGACCATGGTGGAAAAACCGTCGTCTCCTGGACTTTGAACCCTACGGAAATCATTGCCAGGGAGGAGATAGGAACGGCAAGGCTTGACGCAAGGCTTCGGGCAATGGAACAGGTGGCCGCAGCAGGTTACCCGGTTGGCATACACCTTGATCCCCTAATCCTTTTCGAAGGCTGGGAGCAGGCATATGAAAGGCTGGTAAAGGACCTATTTTCTGCCATAAGCCCGCGGCAGGTGATATGGATTTCAATGGGCAGCCTGCGGTTCAACCCTGAAATGAAAAAAAAGATCGAAAACAATTACCCGGCCTCCACCATTACGGCCCAGGAAATGGTGCTTGGAGACGACAACAAGTTCCGTTATCTGCGCCCGCTCAGGGTCGAAATGTACCGCCATGTTCTGGAACTGCTCAAGGCAGCCGGTGCAGGGGAGTGTTTCACGTATCTCTGCATGGAAAGGTGGAACGTGTGGCAGGAAGTGTTCGGCAGGCACCCTTCCTCCATAGGCCACCT
>CAYZJS010000026.1:0-3755 GCA_964478865.1 uncultured Thermodesulfatator sp. | reverse complement strand
TTTACCACATAAGACCGGATACCCTCCCTGGAGGCCAGCCTGGAGGCTTCCTTCTTGGCCCTTTCCAGGCTCTTGTACTTTCCCAGGAGCACCCTGAACCAGATGCCCTTCCTGCCGAGATCCGCCCTTTTGATCTGAACGTGGTAACCCTTCTTTTCCCAGCGGGAGGCCTCTTTCCTGGCCTGTGCCATGGTCCTGTATGATGCTATTTGAAGGGAAAAATACTCCTTGAGAGGCTCCTTCTTCCTGGTAACCTTTTCCGTCTTTAACTTGGAGGTCTTTTTTGCAGCTTCCGCATGGCCTTTCTTCTTTTCAGCCACATGGGCGGCCTTTTCCTTGCCTTCTTTTACGGCCTGGCCGGATTTCTGCGGAGGGCTGATGGTTTCCGACGGGATGGATGCCTCTTCCTTTCCCGGCTGTTCCTGCTTGAGCTTTTCTTTCAGGTCTTCCAGGGCCTTTTCATTTTCGTCAAAAAGGCTGGACTCATTTCCGTACAGGAGATCATCCGTCTTTTCCAGCTGGCCGGAAGGAAGCTCGGGTGAGCTGGCCCGGGGGTTTACAACCGTGGTCTTGGCCTTGGTGGAATCGCACCCGGTGAACACCTTCTGCCCCATCCAGAAACCCAGGACAAATGTCCAGAGCAGGACGCATACCGTTGATATCACTATGGCGATCAGGCCTGGCCAGCCTATCTGGAACTGTATGGGTTTGGGCTTTTTCTTGGCTGCCATGTCTTGTCCTCTTAACAATTGCGGAATTATGTTGAACTACATCTTCTCCGGAGCGGTAACACCAAGTAAGCTCAGCCCGTTTTTCAGGACAGTTTTTACCACCTCCGCCAGAAGAAGTCTTGCCTGGGTTACTTCCGGATCATCTCCAATGAACCTGTGAGTAGTATAATACTTATGTAGCAGGCCTGCCAGTTCTGTCAAATAATAACTGATCCTGTGCGGTTCAAGGGCTGCGGCACTCTGGGCCACGGTTTCCGGAAAGCTGGCCAGAATCTTCAGTATCTTCATCTCCTCCTGGTCATCAAGGACGGAAAGATCCACATCCTCCGGTGGCCTGACTTCGATACCGTTCTGCCTCGCGGTACGAAAGACACTTGCCAGACGCGCATGGGCATACTGGACGTAATACACCGGGTTTTCCTGGCTCTGACTCTTTGCAAGATCAAGATCAAAATCCAGATGGCTGTCACACCGACGGGTCAGGAAGATGAACCTTGCAGCATCCGAACCAACGTCATCTATTACCTCCCTCAATGTCACAAATTCCCCTGCCCTGGTAGACATGGCCTTGACCTGGCCCCCTTCTATGAGGTTAACAAGCTGCACCAGCAAGACATTCAGGGCATCCGGGTCAAAATTCATGGCAGCAATGGCTGCCTTGACCCTGGGGATATAACCGTGATGGTCTGCACCCCATATGTCAACAAGAGATTCAAATCCCCTTTGAAACTTGTTCCTGTGATATGCTATATCGGCTGCAAAATAGGTGAGCACCCCGTTGGAGCGCCGCACCACCCTGTCCTTTTCGTCCCCGTAATCAGAAGTCCGGAACCAGAGGGCCCCGTCCTTTTCATAAATCTTTCCGGCGTCCTTCAGCTCCCGGATGGTCTCTTCCACCAGGCCGGATTCATGAAGGGTCCTTTCACTGAACCAGCTATCGAATTTTACACGGAAATCATCAAGGTCTTTTTTTATGCCCTGAAAAATCCTGGAAACCGCCCTTTCAATGAAAAAATCCATGTGGTCGGAAAATTCTTCATCAAGGAACTTATCCCCGTATTCCCCGGCGATCTCCGCTGCTATCTCCCGTATGTAATCTCCCTGGTAACACTCGGCGGGGAAATCCACATTCCTGCCAAAATGTTCCAGATATCTCAGAAAGACGGACCTTCCAAGGGTCTGCATCTGGTTTCCCACGTCATTTATGTAATATTCGCTGGTCACACGGTAACCGGCCATTTCAAGGACCCTGCAAAGTGAATCACCCACAGCCGCCCCCCTTCCATGGCCCACGTGAAGAGGACCTGTAGGATTGGCACTTACAAACTCAACCAGTACCTTTTGACCCTTTCCGGCATCCGTTCTGCCGTAGCCGTCTCCCGTTTTCCGAATCTCCAGCAGGTTCTCCTGCCAGAAGCCTGGAGAAAGGAAAAAATTCAGAAAACCTGGGCCTGCCACCTCCACCCTTTCGAAAAGGCCTTCCCCTTCAAGCTCCGCCTTCATGGCCTCGGCTATCTTTCTGGGTGCCATCCTGAGCCTTGATGCCATTACCATGCAGAAATTGCTGGCATAGTCGCCATGCTGTTCCTGCCGGGGCACGGAAATTATGTGATCGGCCGCAATATCTGACTCTGGCAGGCTGCCCTGCGCCGAAAGCCTTTTGAAAACATCTTCTACGATTGTCTTTATCCTGCTGCGCATTTATTTTTTCCTTTTTTCTATTACGGGCAAACGGAATCAAGCACCTTCACTAAAAAAGGGCCAGATCAGCCCCTCAAAGTATAGATACCTCCTAAAAAATCCGAATAGGATATAAGAGAAAGTGCGTAACAGATGAAATAAAATAAAAGGATGATAATTGCAAGCTCGTCCACGTAATTAGGCGGAGAACCAGATTGTCTGAAAAAAATAACGAAAAAAGGAGGCTTCAGAGGCTTCCCTTGAATCTAGAGGCCACCTGCCAGTCAGAGGGCTCATTCTTCACAGGTTACGTACAAGACATAAGTACCGGTGGCCTGAAGCTTGAAACCCAGAAAAAACTGGAAAAGGGCTCAACCGTTTCCATGAGCCTAGACAGCAGGCGCCCCCTGAAGCTTGAAGGTTCTGTCCGGTGGTGTGCCAGACAAAAACTCCACTTTCTCTACGGAATCAAGTTCAACGATATAACGGAAGAAAAGGAGACAATTTTACGGGAGCTTGTACAGGGCCTTTTCTGGAAGAGCTACGGCGGCTGACAGCCTTCCTGTCACCTACTGCCAGATCGGATGAGCGGCAGGGCAATGGAAAGATTTATTATCCCGATTCCGCACAGGAAAAGAACCGACCAGCTTAACCCGGGCTCCAACAGGCTCCGTTCCGGGTTTTTGGGATTGTAGAACACCCTGACTTCCCTTCCGGCAGGGTACCTTTCGAGCACCTTTTTCACATGATCCTCCGAGGCAAAACACCGCCAGCCGCTATCCAGCCTGTGACCCTCGAGAATCTTTTCATCTACCATATAGAGGTAATCCATATCGAGACAGAGCCTTGCAATCCTGATCTTTCCAGGGGCTCGCCATTCCTGAACCCTGGAAAGTATAATCCTGCCTTTTGCCTGGGGCCATTTCCTGGCCTGCCAGCCTTCCACGCCCATGGACAGGCCGACAAGCAGGGCCCACAGGCCCAGAAGCAGGAACAGGAAGGCAAAAAGTCTCATTCCCGGCCTTCCTCTGAGTGAAGAACAAGGCCTTCGGGCAGGTGTTCGCCAAAGGCGGACTCCTTTTCCGAGGCCTCTATCTCCTGATATTCAACCAGGGGCAGGATCTTGTCTTCGTCTGCGCCAAGAAGATCCAGCCAAAGCCTGATATCCTCCCTGTCAGCTGAAGACAAATCCCTGGCCCTGTCGGAACAGAGCCTTGCCATGGACACCACTGCATTCACCAGGGGCTTCCTGTCCTTGATATCCATTTCCTTCAGCTTGGATATCCACGAAACCACCTGGGAAGGAGGAACCACCTTGTTGGCAGGGCCATAAAGCGGGATCCT
>CAYZJS010000025.1:0-12918 GCA_964478865.1 uncultured Thermodesulfatator sp. | reverse complement strand
TGGCTTCGGGGTTTTTTTTTGCCATCACACATGAGCATGGAGGGTACGAGCATGAAAAAAACGGCGTTTTATCTGACTATCATCTTTTTCTTTGGCATCTGTGCTGCTGCATTTGCAGGCGGCGCTCCCTCACCAAGAGAGCAGCGGCTTGAAGAATTGGTGCAGCAGCTTATCAAGGAAAACAGGAAGCTCAGCAAGAGGCTTGAAACTGTTGAACAGGAGCTCTCCCGCATCAAGCATGAAGAGGTCGCCAAGGTGCAACCTGTTACCTCGGAGGAAAAGGCCGGGGAAGAGGAGCACTGGTATGACAGGTTCAGCCTGGGAGGCGGAGTTACAGGGATTTTAATGGGCACACTTGGGGATGCAGACAGCCTGGAAAATATCAGGTCCACCCAGGATGCCTCCTATACCCTGGATCTCAACCTTGATGCCGACTTTGCCAAGTGGGGGAAATTTTTCATACATTTTGAAGGTGGCGACGGAGACGGCCTGAACAACGATGTTCCAAGCTTCAGCGTACCCAATTACGATGCCTACAAGACGGCCACGGCCCTGGACGAGGCGGCCCTCACCATATCGGAGGCATTTTACGGGTTCTCCTTCATGGAAGACAGGTATGGTTTTGATATAGGCAAGATGGATATAAGCGTGCTCTTTGACGAAAACGACGTGGCAGGCGATGAGACAAGCCAGTTCATCTCCAACATATTCGTAAAGAGCATGGGAATGAATATCCCTGAGCCTGACAATTTTTACTGCCCTGCATTCCAGTTACGTGCAAGACCGGTTGATCTCCTGGAATTCAAGGTGGTAGGGGCAAGCGTTCGGGCCCACGGCGAGGACACGGTGTGGCACAATGTCTTTGATGACGGAATGATAGCAGGGCAGATGAATGTGATGCCTGGCCTTTTTGGCAGAAACGGCAACTACAGGTTTTACGGCTGGGTGGACAAGAGAGGCTATCTGAAGAACAAGGATTTGTCCAAGGTTCCTGGCATGGACCATGACAAGGCCGGAAAGCTTGCGGATAATTCGCTTACCGGCTGGGGGCTTTCCTTTGACCAGGAGCTCGTACAAGGCCTGAAGGGTTTTGCGCGCTACAGCCAGACACTTACCGATGACCGGGCGGTATGGAACAGTGATGACGACGCATGGGAGATGATCCCCTTTGACCGTACGTGGTCAGCAGGTTTTGAGCTCGACGGCGGCTTGTGGAACCGGGGCGGGGATGTCTTTGGCTTCGCATATGGCCAGACACTCCTTACCGATGATTACGAGGATGAAAACGACCACACCGCCAACGAGAACTACGTGGAGGCCTATTACCGTTTCATGATGAACCAGTACTTCGCCCTGAGTGCCGATTTCCAGTGGGTGGGAAATGCCGGGGGAAGTTCCAAGAGGGATGATATCTATATATGGGGTGTCAGGAGCCAGCTGGATTTCTAGGAAGGGCTGCAAAAGGGGAGAGGGAAGGGCTTAGGCGCTGCCTTTCCCTCTTTTTTTCCGTGAAATCAGTCTTTACATAACTAAATGAAAAAATTCTTTTTTTCTGTCACGTGGCTCAGCTTTTCCAGGTCCGGTTTCTTGCTCAATACGTAGAGTGAATCCCCCTTTCTTATCTTGTGGTCCGCACGGGGCATGAGATCTATGGTGTCACTGTCATCGTGCCTGATGCCGATTACAAAGATATTGTATTTCTTCCTGAGGTCCAGTTCCGCCAGGCTTTTCCCCAGGAATTCCTCGGGCGGGTAGATCTCTGCAAGACTGAATTCGGGCAGCATGGGAAGAAAATCCACCACGTTTGGTATGGTGAGTTTCTGGGCAATTTTCGTGGCCATGTCCTTTTCCGGGATGATGACCTGTTGGGCCCCCACCAGGGAAAGGAGCGTGGCATGGTCTTCGTCGTTGGCCTTTGCCAGTATGCTTCTGCAACCCAGTTCCTTGAGGTAAAGGGTTATCAGGACACTCTGGGTGAGGGTGCCGACGGCTACCACCACGGTATCCATCTCATCCAGATTGAGATCCTTCAGTACTTCCCGTTTCTTGGCATCTGCCACAACCGCCTCTGTAACGTGCTTGCTGATTTCCTCAACCAGCTTTTCGTTTTTATCTATGCAGATAATGTTGTGTTCAGATGCTGCAAGTTCCTTTGCCAGGTAAAATCCAAACTTGCCAAGGCCGATTACTGCAAAGTGTTTTTTCTTCATGTTCATCCTATCATAACGTCTTCCTTGGAATAGTGATACTCCCTGCTTCTTCCACCTGCTGCTGAAAGGATGGAAATTATGGAAAGAAGACCCACCCTGCCGGCAAACATTATGGCTATCATGACGCATTTACCCAGGTAGCCGAGTTTTGGTGTGATGCCAACGCTTAGCCCCACGGTTCCAAGGCCTGAAACCGCCTCAAAAAGATAGGCCAGAAATTCCCCCTGGGCCCTTTCAAAGGCCAGCCTGGTGCCAGCGCCCATGAGCAGCATGTGGGCGCTTAATACAGTGATGACTGCCAGCATGAAAAGGGTTATTGCGCGGTCGACCTGGCCCTCGGGTATGGTTTTCTTGAATGCCACGGTCTGGCCAAATCCTTTCAGCCTGCTTTTTGCCGTGAAGAAGAGTACGGCCACAGTGGTGGTCTTGATCCCGCCTCCGGTGGAGCTGGGGCACGCCCCGATGAACATCAGAAGAATCATCAGATAAAGGGTGTTTTCTGTCAGGGCCGAGATGGGGACAGTGTTAAACCCTGCAGTCCTGGCGCTAACGCTGTGGAATGCAGATACGAGGACCTTGTTGAAAAGCGGCATGCCACGGAGGACCTCGTTGTATTCCCAGAACAGAAAGCCAGCTGTTCCCACGAGCATCAAAAGGACATGGGTGCCAAGTGTGATCTTCAGATGCAGAGAAGAAGGCCTCCTTTTCTTCTCGAAGATCCTTTGCCATATTTCATAGATGACCGCAAAGCCAGTACTTCCCAGGAATACCCCTGTCATGACTGCAATATTGACCCACACATGGTCTCTGTACGCCTCCAGCCCGTACGGGAAGACCGAAAAGCCGGCATTGCAGAACGCAGAAACGGAGTGGAACAGTCCATAGAAGAGGGCATCTCCAGGTGTTGGCGCATCAGGCAGGAAGGCTGCAGTCATGGCAAGCGCCAGGCCCCCTTCGCATGCCAGGGTGAAAAGGAGGATGGTAAGAATGAGGCCCTGGATGCTTTCAGCCTTGAGGTTAAGAAAGCTTTCCTGGATGAGAAACTGGCTGGAAAGCCCGGGCCGGCCCCTGATGCTCATGGTAAAGAGAACGGAAAAGGTCATAACTCCGAGCCCTCCAACCTGGATCAGGAGAAGTATCACCCATTGTCCCAGAACGGTGAAGCTGTAAGCTGTATTTACAACAGTAAGCCCTGTAACACATATGGCAGAGGTGGAAGTAAATAGCGCATCCAGGAAGCTCAGGGGGCCTTTGTGGCAGACAGGAAGCAAGAGCAGGGCCGCTCCAGCCAGGTCTGTAAGGGCAAAACTGGTGATCACCAGGCTTGCCGGATGTATGAAAAGATTTCTGCTCTTTAGTTTGGGATCCATCTAAACCGGAAACATGCGGTTCCTGTTCTTTTTATATGGCTAGCGCATAGCCTTGCCCGTTGTGGCATCCTGTGCCTCCTTCATGGGCAGGGATTGAGGATAATCAATAATGCAATCCCTGGCAATTAAACCGGGACAGAACAGTACCTGGAATTAACATGAATCATGCACTTAAAATCCTGAGATATGAAGCTGAAAGAGGCTCCGCTTCCGGGCTGAACGGATTATCTGCATGGATTGGAGCTAATCATTTGGTTATTCAAGAAAAATCCTTTTTTTCAGGCATTTTAAGTGCATGATAGGGGATCAAGGAGCAGGTGCCTTGCCCGTGCGAAAGATCAGGCACGGTGAAATATGGAGACAATTAGTGGGATCAGCAAACTGGATTTAAGGTGGAAATCGGATTAATCTGTTATATTCATCGGGTTTTCACCAAAGTGTAAACGGTATAGGCCATAAGAATATGGGTGATATGAGAAAGACCCTGGTACTTTCCAGGGAATACAGCGGGATAGCAGGTGCGGGAGGAGTCCAGGACGTGGTCAGGGGGCTTTGCGAGGCCCTTTCGCGGAAAGGACTGGAAACAACAGTGGTAATTCCCCGTTACGGCTTTCTTGACCCTGGAAAGCTTGGATTTGAACGGACGGATGCCGGTTTTCTAGTGGAAATGGATTATGCATCCGAAGAAAGGACCGAGGAGGTATCTTTCTGGCACCGTGTTTTCCATGGAGTGGATGTCTACCTGGCTGAATCGCCCAGGTTTGCCGAAAAAAGAGGCATATACACCTATACAGAGGAAGAAGAAGCCCAGGATCCTTCCAAGCACCGGGGCGTCGGCCACGTGGATTACTTTGCCATGAACATCCTCCACCAGAAGGCGGCCCTTGGCCTGTGTCTCTTCCAGGGCTGGCGTCCGGATGTCATTCATTGCCATGACGGCCATACAGCCCTTGTACCCGTTTTTTTAAGGGAACATGACGGATTCAGGCAGTTCTTCCTGAAAACGGCAGCGATTGTCACCATACACAACGCAGGGGTGGGCTACCACCAGGAAGTGGCCGACCTGCCCTTTGCAAAGGCCATAACTGGTCTTCCCTGGAGGGTGATCTACAACTGTCTTTTGAACGGGACCTTTGATCCCCTGATCGCCGGCCCGAGCTATTGCCTGGTGAACACCGTTAGTGAAAACTATGCCCGGGAGCTCCAGGAAACTGAACTGGATGCCCTTACCGGCTGGTTGGGCCATGCCTTAAAGGACAGGGGAATAACACTTGAGGGCATCACCAATGGAATTGATGTGGAAGGTTTTGATCCGCGAAATGGTGACGTGCTGGGTATACCCTGTTCCTTTGATTCCTTTTCCGGGGATTTCAGCGGAAAACTCGGCTGCAAAAAGGCCCTCCTGAATCTGTTGTCTGCAGGTGAGGCATCTGCCGAGTTCATGGGCGGAAGCTACAGGTCCATCGGAGTTACCGGGACAGTGGAATACCGGCCGGATCTTCCGCTTTTTACTGTTGTAAGCCGCTTAACGGAGCAAAAAGGAATAGACATCCTGGGAAAGGCGCTTGAAGGGGGCATAGGCGTTGAAAAGGGCTTTAACCTGGCAATACTTGGCAGTGGCAAGGCAGAAATAGAAGAACACCTAAAGTGGGTTGCCTCCCTGCCCCAGAACAAGGGCAGGATGTGCCTGCTCCTTGGATATAACGACAGGCTTGCAAATCTCATGTTTGCAGGCGGGGATTTTTTTCTCATTCCTTCCAGGTATGAACCCTGCGGGCTTACGGATTTCATGGCCCAGCTCATGGGGAACATTCCCATTGTCAGGCACACCGGGGGGCTGGTCAAGGTACAGGACGGGGTAAATGGCCTGGTTTTCCGGGGCGAAGATCCTTCCGAACTGGCAGCGGGCATGCACAGGGCCATATCCATCTACACCGAGGCCCCGCAAACCCTCCGGGCCATGCAGAAAAAGGCAGTAGAGATCATCCTGGAAAGATATACCTGGGACAAGGTCGTGGAAAAATACATGGATCTTTATAGCAGGGCTGCAAGGTCCATCTAAAGTTGACTTTTTGGACAGAAAGAGAATTTAAAAATGGATTTTGAACTAAAATGGCTTGCCTGGGAGATTACAAGACGGTGCAACCTCCACTGCGTTCACTGCCGTTCATCCTCGGAGCTGGAAGTAAAGGAGCATCCTGATTTCACCACGGAAGAGGGAAAACGAATAATCGATGACATCTCTTCCTTTGCAAAGCCCGTGGTCGTGCTCTCGGGCGGAGAACCGCTGCTCCGTGACGACTGGCAGGAGCTTGCCTCCTACGGCACTGAAAAGGGCCTCAGGATGTGCCTTGCCACAAACGGCACCCTGGTAACCCCGGAGGTTTGCCACAGGATAAAGGATGCAGGCATCAGGATGGTCTCCCTGAGCCTTGACGGATCTACAGCGGATATTCACGATAACTTCAGGAACCAGCCAGGGGCCTTTGAAGGCACCATGAATGCAGCCAGGCTCTTCAGGGAGAGCGGCATAAGCTTCCTGATAAATTCCTCCTTTACCAAAAGAAACCAGCCGGATGTGCCAAATGTTTACAGGCTTGCCAAGGAGCTTGGAGCAACGGCCTGGTACATGTTCATGATCGTTCCCACCGGCAGGGGAGAGGACATAATGGAGGAGCTTATCTCGCCCGAGGACTACGAAGAGCTTCTCAAGTGGCACTACGAGATGGAGAAGAACGAACATGATCTTCTTGTAAGACCCACCTGTGCACCCCATTACTACAGGGTGCGCATGCAGCTTGCAAAGAAAGAGGGAGAAAGGATAGAGCACCGGAGCCTGAAATTTTCCACGGGAGGCTCCAAGGGCTGCCTGGCAGGCCAGCTCATCTGCCTTATCGATGTTGATGGAAACGTTCTTCCATGCAGCTATTTTCCCCTGGCGGCAGGCAACATCAGGGAAAAATCCCTCAGGGAGATCTGGGACAGTTCCTCTCTTTTCAGGGAACTCAGGGATTTTTCTTCTTACAAGGGAAGGTGCGGTGTTTGTGAATACATAAGGGTCTGCGGCGGCTGCAGGGCAAGGGCCTATGCAGTCAGCGGGGATTACCTCCAGGAGGAGCCCTTTTGCAACTACCAGCCCCGCAGGTTCAAGAAGGAGAGGGAAAAAG
Source organism: uncultured Thermodesulfatator sp. (assembly GCA_964478865.1). Taxonomy (GTDB): domain Bacteria; phylum Desulfobacterota; class Dissulfuribacteria; order Dissulfuribacterales; family QOAL01; genus QOAL01. The sequence continues at coordinate 6,171 of CAYZJS010000025.1, read as the reverse complement.
ATGAATGACAACTTTTTGAGGGCCTGCAGGGGGGAAAGGACAAGTCCGGTGCCTGTCTGGTTCATGAGGCAGGCGGGAAGATACCTGCCTGAATACCAGGAGATAAGGGGCAAGGCGGATTTTCTCACCATGTGCAAGACGCCGGAGCTTGCAGCAGAGGTGACCCTTCAGCCCGTGGATCTTCTCGGAGTGGATGCGGCAATACTTTTTTCAGACATCCTGATCCCCCTCGAGGCCATGGGGGCCAATCTTGCCTTTGAAGAGGGCAGGGGGCCGGTGCTTGAGCCTCCCATAAGGACCGAGGATGACATAAAAAGGCTTCATCCCATTTCACCTGAAAGGGATGTGCCCTTTGTGCTTGAAACAATAAAGATTCTAAGGCGGGAGCTTAAAGGCAGGGTCCCTCTCATAGGCTTTGCCGGTGCCCCCTTCACCCTGGCCTCGTATCTTATAGAAGGCGGCGGCACCAAGAGCTTTGTGAACATAAAGAGGATGTTTTTTTCCAACCCTGGCCTTTTCAGGGAGGTGATGGATCTCATTACTGACGTAACCATTTCCTACCTCGAGGCCCAGATAAAGGCAGGCGCACAGGCCATCCAGCTCTTCGATACCTGGGCAGGGGTGCTTACCAGGCACGACTTCAGGGATGCGGCCCTCCTTTATGCCAGGAGGATATTCAGCGCACTCAAGGCCCTGGATGTCCCCATGGTATATTTCGTCTTTAACGGCGGCCATCTCCTCGATCTTGTAAGGCTTTCTGGCGCAGATGTCATAGGACTTGACTGGAGAACGGATATCGAGACAGCGCTTTTTCTCATGGATGATACCAACGTGGTTGTGCAGGGGAACCTGGATCCGTGCATGCTGTTTCTTCCAGAAGAAAGGCTCAGGGACAGGATTGCAGAGATCCTCTATCAGGGCACCATGGCAAGGAGCCACATCTTCAACCTGGGCCATGGCATACTGCCAGAGATCCCGCCAGAGAAGGTGAAGCGCGCCGTGGAGATCATCCACGAGCTTTCAGGCTGAGGGGTTTTATGGTCCAGGAAACCTCGGGCAAACAGCCTGTTACAGGGGTGCTCCTTCTTAACATGGGAGGCCCGGACAGCCTTGATGCCGTCAGGCCCTTTCTTTTCAACCTGTTTTCAGACAGGAAGATAATCAGGCTTGGGCCAGCCTTTTTGCAAAGACCCATTGCCTGGCTGATAGCAAGAAAGAGGGCGCCAAAAAGCGCTGCCAACTATGCAAAAATAGGAGGGAAAAGTCCACTTCTCGACATAACCGCAAGGCAGGCCGGTGTCCTTGAAAGGATGCTGAACAGCAAGTGTTCAGGCAGGTTTTTCTGCGAGCCTGCCATGCGCTACTGGAACCCCCGGACGCCTGATCAGCTCAGGATGTTTAAAGACAGGGGAATAAAAAGGGTGATAGGGCTTTCCATGTACCCTCACTACAGCCTTGCCACCAGTGGGACCTCCCTGGACGAGTTCAGGCAGGTGGCAGGAGAACTTGGCCTGGAACATTCAGCTGTGGAAAGTTATCCTGACCACCCACTGTACGTTCGTGCGCTGGAAGAGGCAGTGAAAAAGGGGCTTGAAGATATTAAGGACCGTGAGAACTTTGCCCTGGTCTATTCTGCCCATTCCCTTCCAAAGAAGATGATAGAAGAGGGCGACCCCTACGTTGAGCACCTGAAAAGGACCATTTCGGCACTGGAGGCCCGGACCGGGCTCAGGGGAAGGCTTTGTTACCAGAGCAGGAGCGGGCCGGTGGAATGGCTCGAGCCTGCAACCGCCGACATGCTTCTCGGCCTTGCAGATGAGGGAGTCAGGGAAATACTCTGCCTTCCAATAAGTTTTGTCTCAGACCATATCGAGACACTCTTTGAAATAGACATGCTGTATGGAGACATGATGAAAGGCCGGGGGGTGAAACTTGTGAGGACACCCTCCCTGAACGAATCCCCTACCTTTATCAGGGCGCTTTATGAGCTGGTTGTTTCGCCCTGAGGAGTGTTCTTTTGAAATCTGAATTCATATGAGCTTTAAGGAAGGAGCCAAATGGCACATGTTGTAATCATTGGAGCAGGCATGAGCGGCATGTCCCTGGCCTGGTATCTCAAACAGCTTCGGGCCGATTGGCAGATCACCGTGCTTGAGGCAGAAGACAGGGCAGGGGGCAAGGCCTGGACGGAGAAAAGGGATGGTTTCCTTATAGAGCGGGGTGTCAACGGGGTCCTCGACAACAAGCCGGCCACCCTTGAACTTGCGGCAGAACTCGGACTCTCCCCCCTGAGAAGCCGGGATGCTTCAAGAACGAGATTCATCGTAAGAGGCGGAAGGCTGGTAAGGCTTCCTGACTCACCCGCTGCGTTTATGTCGTCAAAGGTCCTCTCCCCTTCAGGGAAGCTTAGGGTCATGAAGGAGCCCTTTGTCCCAAGAGGCGACATGGAAGCGGACGAATCCCTTGCAGCATTTGCCACAAGGCGTCTTGGCAGGGAGGCATACAGGTACCTGATAGATCCCATGGCCTCTGGAATCTTTGCCGGCAACCCCGAAAGGCTGTCCCTGAAGAGCTGTTTCCCAAGGATCCATGAACTGGAAAGGGATTACGGAAGCCTGGTCAGGGCAATGGTAAGGCTCCAGATAGCTGCCAGGAAAAAGAGGAAAAAGGGACCATCGGCAGGCCCGGGAGGAGTGCTTACTTCCTTTAAGGGCGGCATGAGCCAGCTTGCCGAAAGGTTGGAAAAGTCCCTTGGTGACAGCATACGTACCGGATGCCCGGTGGAGAAGGTTCTTCGGACCGATTCCTGCTGGCAGGTAGGGCTTGAAGACGGCAGCAGCCTGGAGGCAACCCACGTTGTTCTTTCCTGTCCATCCTACGTGGCTCGAAACATCCTGAAGGAAGCAGCACCCGACATTTCGGAGCTTTGCCGCCATATCGAATACCCACCCATTGCCGTGGTGGCCTTTGGAATTTCCAAAGGGGCACTTTCCGACAACCTTAACGGGTTCGGTTTCCTGAGTCCGTTTGTGGAAAAAAGAAAGATACTTGGTGCCCTCTGGGATTCTTCAGTGTTCGATTATCGGGCTCCGGTGGCCTATCACCTGGTGCGCTGCCTGATCGGGGGCATGAGGAACCGCCATTGTCTTATGAATTCGGACAACCATCTCAAGGACCTGGCCTACGGAGAGCTAAAGGAGCTTTGCGGCCTTGAAAAGCCCCCAGAGTTTTCTGCCGTTTACCGCTGGCCTCGGGCCATTCCGCAGTATCATGTCGGGCACGCCCGTATCCTGAAAGGGCTCCGGACGGCCATTTCTGCCTGTCCGGGTCTTTTCATAAGGTGCAACTGGGTGGGCGGAGTCAGCCTGAATGACTGTGTGATGAATTCCAGGAGACTGGCAGATGACATGGCCTCGGGAAGGCTTTCAAGCGGGTTCTGAACTTTTCTTGTCCAGGGAGTAAAGTTGCATGATAAACAGACAGCTTTTCAGGGAATATGACATAAGGGGAATAGTTGACAGGGATCTAACCGAAGAGGCCGTAACCCTTATCGGTAAAGCCTTTGGTACAATGGTCAGGAGAAATGGCGGAAGTTTCGTAACCTGCGGCAGGGACGGAAGGCTCCATTCTGAAAGGCTGGAAAATGCCCTGGCAAAGGGACTGAACTCTGCAGGAGTGGACGTGGTGGATATTGGCCAGTGCCCGACACCTGTACTTTATTTTTCCCTGTTTCACCTGGAAACTCACGGTGGCATCCAGGTGACTGGAAGCCACAACCCCCCTGATTACAACGGCCTCAAGATGTGCCTTGGCAGGGAAACCATTCATGGAAAGAAGATCCAGGAGCTTTATGAAATCATAGAGAACAGGGGTTTTGAAAGCGGAAGTGGCAGTATAAAAAAATACGATATAATACCTGATTATCTATCGTATCTAAAGGAAAACATAAAATTAGGGAGGCAGGTGAAGGTTGTCCTCGACTGTGGAAACGGGGTCTCGGCACTTACTGCGCCCCAGGCGTTTTCCCAGGCAGGGGCAGAGGTTACAAGCCTTTACTGCACGGTGGATGGCCGGTTTCCAAACCACCATCCTGACCCAACGGTCATTGAAAACCTTTCGGATCTGAAAAGGGCAGTGAAGGAAAAGGGGGCAGAGCTTGGAATCGCCTTTGACGGTGACGGAGACCGGATAGGCGTGGTGGATGAAAAGGGGGAGGTGATCTATGGAGACAAGATACTTTTGATCCTTGCGAGAAACCTCCTTGCCAGCCATCCCGGTGCCTCTGTGATAGGAGAGGTGAAGTGTTCACATCTCCTTTACAACGACATAGAAGCCCATGGAGGGGTGCCCGTAATGTGGAAAACGGGTCACAGCCTCATAAAACAGAAGATGAAGGAGACGGGCGCCCTCCTGGCTGGAGAGATGAGCGGGCATATCTTTTTTGCAGACAGGTATTTCGGCTTTGATGATGCCACCTATGCCGCCTTGCGCCTTGCAGAGATAGTTTCCCAGGATAATAAACCCCTTTCCGCCTACCTTGAAGGAATCCCTGAAACCGTATCCACGCCCGAGATCAGGGTGGACTGCCCGGAGGAGTTCAAATTTGCCATAGTTGAGGAGGCAAAGAAGTGGTTTTCCCACCGCTTTGATACCATGGACGTGGACGGTATAAGAATCCTGTTTCCTGATGGGTGGGGGCTTATTCGGGCATCAAACACCCAGCCCGTCCTGGTACTGAGGTTCGAGGCCGAAACCCCGGAACGCCTGGAGGAAATAAGAAATTTCGTGGAAAAAAGGCTCGCTGTCATAAGGGAAAAGGTTGAAGATGCGTGAAGGAAACAGCGGGATTGTCCCCTCTTCAAGCATTTTTCCAGGTGTTGTCCCTGGAAAGAAATGGAAGGTGTTTCTTCCGAGAAGAATAATCTGGCAGAAGTGGCAGGAGGTCGTGGGAGATGCAGTTAGCCGGCAGGCATGGCCCTGGTATTTTCGAGACATGGATTGCCTGGTGGTAGCTGTTTCCGACAATATCTGGATGCAGCAGCTCACCTTTCAGGGAATGGTCATTCTCCAGGGCCTGAATAAATTTCTTCCTGCCACCTCCAGGCTATCGGATATAAAGTTTTCCCTCGGAGATGTGCAGGCAGTCAGGAGAAATATCCCTGTAAAGTACAGGTCCGCACACCCCCTAAAGGCCCGTTCTGGAAAAGGCAGCCCTCCACCCCCTGAAGTCTCCAAGTCGCTAGATAACCTCCATGACCGGGAACTGAAAGAGCTTTTCCAGTCTGTGCTGAAAAAAGCCTTTTAGGTTTTTTATGTAACGGTCTTTTGCGGGTATTATCGCACAACTTCTCTGAAATGTATCTTCTTACAGGGCGCTACGGATACAGGGCGGAGGGTACGAAGAGGTACTCCCTGTACTTCAAGTGCCCGACAACACAGGTATGTAGTACCCCGTGAGCAGATACTCCTTTATTTCGTGTCACCGCTGGGCATCGTATTGGTCCACTTGCCATTAATCTTTTTTATGGTTTTAGGGACAGATTTGTTCCTTGAATTTTCATCATTATCGATACCGGCTGCCTGAGACGATTGAGAGCCGATCTTGATGGCACATATCAATCCCTTTGGATTTATTGCAAATTGCAGCTTCAGGCCGGATCGTAATGCACTCAGGGATGTCCGTTGATTTTGAGTAGAATAAACTTTCAAATTTGCGCTGGTTTTAAAGTTGGCATCATCAATTACTAGCTGGTTTTTGTTGACCGCCAATAAACTGCCAAATGAAAGTTTCCCGCACGAGGCAACCGCGTTTTCAAAGGTGTCGGCAAGCGCCTCTTCCCCCTCTTTGCAGAAAGCTGTTCCAGCCAAGATCAAGGTCAGGGATATGCAGGCCAAAAAGCAGAATGCAATATGGAATTTCTTAGAAAACATGTTTTTGTCTTTTATTATCCACATGATGTCCAAGCCTCTTTTGGTTTGAAATGTTTTTCCGGGGCATAAAGGCCGGAATCCTACCATTCTTTCCAGTACGAAAAACCACGCCATGCCGCCCTCTCCCTGATTCTTAGGATCGTACCCTGGGAGGTGCTAAGCAGTTTTTCTTCCTGTGGAGGATTAGAAGTATTGGGTAGCCTCAGGATCTTGGGTGGATAAATAAGCACATCTTCATAT
>CAYZJS010000024.1:0-27138 GCA_964478865.1 uncultured Thermodesulfatator sp. | reverse complement strand
AATCTCTAGGGCCTATTTCCAACGTATCACTCAAAGCCATCCCCTGCCTCGGACCGTCCATGGCTCCTGCGCCTTATATCTGCCACCTCCTGGAATGAAAGTACAATTTTGGTATTTATTTCCACGGTAAATTGCCCTTTTGGGCAGTGGCCTTGTTGCAATAATCCCTGAAATATCAGGAAAAAGGCTATTTCTTTCATGCGCCTCACCTTTGAACGAAATCTTTAGAGGTACCCTCAGGGTCTTATGGTAAAACCTGCGGAGTAACAACAGCCCAAGAAAACCTTTCTAGACATCAAACCTGCTTCCAGTCTTTTTTGGCAAGGAGGGGGCCTGGAAGGGTTTTGGAAACCGTTGGAAGTAGCCCGTTACAGATTCTTAGGCGAAGCGAAGCGGCTGAAACCTCCATTTAGCGAGCGCAAGCGAGCGGCTTTGGAGCGTTTCAGCGAAGCAAGCCTTAGAAGCTGTTAGGGCGGATTCCTGTTTCCAAGGCCCTTTCAGGCCCCCCTTGCCCTTCTCCGTCAGGCTGTAAGGCTATATCTCCAAAATGGCCACAGCAATCGTATCTGCTCACAGGATCTGCATCTACTGCGTTGTCGGGCACTTGAAGTACAGAGGGAGTACGCCTGCTTACCGTCCGCCTTGTATCTGTAGCAACCTATGAGGAGTTACGTTATTTCATTGGGGTCTGTCAAATAGGTCTTGTTGACACGCCGGATAATCTGTTACAACATACCTACGCAAAAACTGATCTGCTTCTCAGGAGGACACAATGAAAAAGATAGAAAGAGCCATACTTAGTGTCACAGACAAGACCGGCATCGCTGAATTTGCCAAGGCATTACGGGAAATGGGCGTGGAAATAGTCTCAACTGGCGGAACCGCACGGGTCATCCGGGATGCCGGTGTCGAGGTGAAGGATGTTTCGGAGATCACAGGATTTCCTGAAATGATGAATGGACGCGTAAAGACATTGCACCCTAAAGTTCACGGAGGGATACTGGCCATACGCGATAATCCTGAACATGTCTCCCAGATGAAAGAGCACGGGATTCCTTCCATAGACATGGTAGTTGTTAACCTCTATGCCTTTGAAAAGACCGTGGCCAAGGAAGGTGTCACACTGGCCGATGCCATTGAAAACATAGATATCGGCGGGCCAACCATGCTTCGGTCATCTGCAAAGAATTTCAAATACGTCACGGTAATCGTAGACCCGGGCGATTATGAAAAGGTCCTGGAAGAAATGAAGGCCAACCAGGGCGCCACCACCCTGAAGACCCGTTTTTTGCTAGCCAGAAAGGTATTTGCCACCACCAGCAGCTATGACACTGCCATTACGAGGTATCTTGATAAGATAGATCCTGATACTGATCCATATTTCAAGGAATAGTTTTAAACAAGGTGGCTCAGACGGCATTTTAGCCGAAAAAATGTTTAGCCCGGATCATACACTTCAAATGCCCGGGGAAAAGTGAAATCTCTACAGGTTTTATATCTCAAGCATTTGAAGCCAGCTGCATAATCTGGGTTTAGTTATTCCATAAGGGCCGTCAAATGCATACCCCTTGTTTCATTTCCTTTAGCACCCTGCCAACAGCAGTCAGTGCCAGGACAAACAGTTACCGGCAACTTTTCAAAACCGTTCATGATGATATGCCTTTCTCTTTCCCATAAGACTCCTGAAGGCTTGCTGAAGCTGATTCAATACTTCGGCAACAAGGCCGACATCCTGGAGATAAGGGTTGATCTTCTTTCTGAACCATCGAAGCTGGATTTTCAAAGCATGCTTTTCCCCGGCCATCCGCCGGTTGTCATCACAAACAGGATGAAAAAAGAAGGAGGGGGCTTCAAGGGAGATGAGAAACAAAGGATAGAAATCCTGGAAAAGGCTGCAGAGGCCGGAGCGGACTTTATAGACATAGAATTTGCCACCAGCCAGGATTTAAGGGCCAGCCTTGTCAGCAGGGCAAAATCTCTTGGATGCAAGGTCATCATGTCTTTTCACGACTTTGAAAAGACTCCGGATGAAACCACCCTTCTCGGGCTTTTTTCTTCCATGGCAAGTGCAGGAGCAGATGTGGTCAAGATAGTTACCATGGCCAGGGATCAGCTTGATTTTTTCAATTTCAGGCCTGTTTTCCAGGAATCGAGGGGGTCAGGAGTGCCGGTAATTGCCTTTTGCATGGGAGAAAAAGGCGGGTTCAGCCGGGTCGTTTCCCCCCTCCTTGGCGGTTTTTTGACATTCGCCGCTCCTGATTCCTCCTCACAGACTGCCCCTGGCCAGATCCCCCTTGAAAAAATGAGGCGGCTCCTGGCCATGCTGGCCCCACAGCCTTTGCCATGAACATTCTGCTTACCAATGACGATGGAATCTATTCCCTCGGGCTATGTGCACTCTATGAAGCCTTCGTACAGGACGGCCATCATGTCACAGTGGTGGCTCCTGAAAGCGAAAGGAGCGCGGTGGGACATTCCATAACCCTTACAGACCCCATCAAGGTCAAAAGGATCTCCCGGGATGGTGAGGAGTTCGGCTGGGCCATTAACGGCACTCCTGCTGACTGCGTAAAGCTTGGGATCAATGCACTTCTTGAAGAAAGACCCGACATGATTATCTCGGGCATAAACCTCGGGGCAAACGCAGGTATAAATGTTCTTTATTCAGGAACAGTATCTGCAGCAACCGAGGCCGCCATAATGGGTATAAAGGCCATTGCCGTTTCACTGGATACGTTCAGCGATCCTGAATTCTGTGTAGCTGCCTTCTATGCCAGGGACCTGGCAAACTGGTTCCATAATGAATCCTCCAGCTGCCTTGCCATTAACGTAAACATCCCGGCTCTTCCTGCCAACAAAATAGCAGGTATAAAGGTAACTGCCCAAAGCAACCGGTGCTTTATGGAAAAATTTGAAAAAAGGAAGGACCCCAGAGGCAATGTCTATTTCTGGCAATGTACTTCTTCAATCCATAATGTCGAAGACGAAGACAGCGACTTGGCATGGTTGCAAAAGGGCTATATCACTATCACACCATTAAAATTCAATTTAACACATAAAGGCTGCCTGGATAAGATTCGGCCTCCTTTTCTCAATTAAAGACAATCTTATTGCAATTTTATAACATACTCTACTTGACACATAGAATTATATATTTTATAGCCTTTCTTAAATACTATGAGGAGGATCAATCATGCCAAGAAAAAGAAGCAGGCCTTATACCAGTGATGACGTAGAATTCATACACAAGAATTATGCAGCAATGACCGCTGCTGAAATAGCAGAAAAATTGGGGATCAGCAAATTTCAAGTGTCAAAAATTGTCAGTGAATTGAGAAAGCACATAGACCTTCCCAAGAAAACTGCAAAGAGGCCTAATCCCATCCTAGAATACCTGAAAAAGGCTGGCCTTCCCATCAAGGAAGAAAAAAATACTAAAACCAAGTCTACCAGGGGAAGAAAGAAAAAGGCCTGATATATTCATAGACAGCGCCTAATAAAAATAACTTCACAAAGACAAACGGTCCTGCCTATTGGTTGCCGGATCGTTTGTCTTTTTATTTTCTGATCCGGGCTTGCTTTAACTCCCCTATTAACTGCGAGGTGAATCATGAAGATAACTTCCTACAGCTTTGGTAAAATCAGTATAGACAACCAGGCTTTCACCAGTGATCTGAAAATAATCAGGGGCGATGTAAAACCAAACTGGTGGCGCAAAGAGGGGCACAGGCTTCAAATTGACGACATAAGAGACATAACCGAGGCAAAACCGGAAATACTGGTAGTGGGAACGGGTTATTCCGGGCTGATGCGCCTTTCAGACGGGCTGCGGGAAGAACTGGGAAAACTTGGAATCGAAATCGAGGCCCTTCCATCAGGAAAGGCAGTGGCAAGGTTCAACAACCTGGTGGAAAAACTCGGCGAGCAGAAGGTGGCGTTGGCCATTCACCTTACCTGCTAAGAGGGAACATCAAACCCATCCTATGCAAAAATCGGCCTGACAGTTATACTCCCCTGGTTGTGACCCCGGCTTTTCCGGGGAAATTCTGGCAGGCGGTCTTCACCAAGTGATATCACGTGCAAAGGCGGAAATATCCAAAGTCCTGGTAAGATGGGTCAGGCTTGTTACAAGGTTCCCCGGCCTGGTCCTGACCGTCTGCTTCGCCCTGGTTGCTGCAGCCGGCTTTTATGCAGCTGGTCACCTCGGAGTGATTACCGACACGTCGGAAATGCTGTCGGAAAAACTTCGGTATCTCAAGATTTACAGGCATTACAAAGAAGAATTCCCCCATTCTTATGACAGAATAGTCATCGTTATCGAGGGTCTGACGCCGGACATGGCCGCGGACGCAAGGGACCGGCTCGGAAACGCGCTCAGGGCCCGCAAGGATCTTTTCCACTGGGTATATCTTCCAGGTGACGATACCTTCTTCAAGAAGGAAGGGCTCCTTTTTCTTTCAGACAAGGAACTGGAAATACTGGGAGACCGCCTGGCACAGGCAGAACCGCTCATGGCGTCCCTGGCCAAAAGGCCTGATCTCAACGGCTTTTTCTCCATGCTTTCCATGGCCCTTGATGCAAAGAAAACCGGTGAAAACATCGATCTTTCAGGAGTGTTCTCCGAACTCGATACCACCCTGCAGCATGTGAACAGCCACCGTTTCTACCAGATGTCATGGATGCGGCTTATGTGGAGCGGAGACAACGGCCCCGGGACCAGGCAGTTTATCATCGTACAGCCTGCAGTAAACTATGAGACAGTGCTCCCGGGGAAGACCTCTATAAGGGCAATCCGTAAAATTGCAAGGGACTTGGACATTGTTCCAGGGCGTGGGGTAAACATCATGCTGACCGGCGACATCCCCATGCAGTACGATGAACTGAAAAGCGTTACAAGGGGCGCCAAGACCGCAGGGATATTATCGTTCATCATGGTAAGCATAGTGCTTGTAACCGGCCTTGGCTCCCTAAGGCTGGTACTTGCCACCCTGGCCCCCCTGGTGGCAGGTCTCATCTGGACTGCCTGCTTTGCAGCCCTGGCCGTGGGCCATCTCAACATGATCTCCGTGGCCTTTGCCGTCTTGTTCATTGGTCTTTCCGTGGATTATGCCATTCACCTCTGCCTGAGATACAGGGAACTTCTCCTGGAAGGCATTTCCTCCAGGGAGGCAGTCATAGCCTCGGCAAGGGATGTGGGGCCTTCATTGATACTTTGTGCCCTTACAACAAGCATCGGATTTTACAGCTTCATGCCGACGGATTTTTCCGGAGTGGCGGAACTGGGCCTTATTGCCGGAACCGGCATGTTTATAGGCCTCTTTTCAAATCTTACCATACTGCCGGCGGTCATAACACTTCTGCCCTTGTCTGCATCGAGCAACAGGCCCTATTACCTGAAACTTGCCGACACCTCCTTTTTCATCAAGCTTGTTGCCATACCCTACAAGCATGGCAGGCTTCTAAGGATCACGGCAATACTCCTTGCCCTGGGGGCATTCTGGTATATCCCCAAGATCAGATTTGACAGCAACCCCATAAATCTGAGGGATCCCCATGCCGAATCCATCGTTGCATTCAAAAAGCTGCTGGAAGACCCCAACAGCTCCCCGTGGAGCCTGGAATCCCTGGCAAGCACAAAGGATCAGGCAGTAAAAAGGGCCGAAAAGTTCCAGAACATGGCCATGGTGAGGCATGCCCTCACCCTGGAAAGCTTCATTCCAAAAGGACAGGAGGACAAGCTGGACATCATCTACGACCTTGCCATGATTATGGACCCTGTGATCAGTGCCCGCATTGAATGCCCAAAAGACATTGATCCTGCCAGAGAGCTGGAAAGCCTCGAATCCTTTAAAAAAAGGCTTCAAGACACGATCCAAAATAACTCTTCCAACAAGGAAGATGGCACTTCAAGGCGTCTTCTGGAAGACCTTCATGATTTTATCGAAAAAACAAAATCACTTCCACCCGGCCGGCGAGCCAGGAAACTTGCAGACCTGAGACAGGCCATTCTTGCCTCCTTTCCTGCAAGGGTAAGGGATCTCAGGCTGGCACTTTCTGCTGAAAGGGTTTCCGAAAGGGAGATCCCTCCTGATCTGAGATCCGAGTGGGTAGGTATCTCTGGCACCAGGAGGATAAACGTTGTACCGGAAAAGAACCCCTCAAATGACGAGGAAATCCGGCAGTGGATCCAGGCAGCAAGGACGGTTGACCCGGATATCACCGGTTATGCAGTTCTTATCATGGAAGGAGGAAAGGTGGTTCTTAATGCATTCAAGGAGGCCTTTGCTGCAAGCCTTGCCGCCATTGCCCTCTTGCTCTTCCTTCTCATGCCGTACAAGCGGGATTCAGTCGTTGTCTTTCTTTCCCTGATACTGGCAGGCCTTCTTACCGGAGGGCTGATGGCCCTTACGGGAATCGACCTGAATTTTGCAAATATCATTGCCCTTCCCCTGATACTCGGGATCGGAGTTGACAACGGTATCCACATCGTTCATAGGTTCAGAAAGGCCCTGGAAAAGCCGGTCACCATCCTGGAGACAAGCACCGCCAGGGCAATTGTCTTCAGCACACTTACCACCATTTGCAGTTTCGGAAACCTTGCTGTCTCCCCTCACGTGGGCATGGCCAGCATGGGAAAGCTCCTGACCATGGGAATCTCCATGGCCCTCCTTACCGCTATCCTGATCATACCGGCGTTTCTTACAGCCTATTGCAGGCAGGATTAAGACCCGTCTCAACGGTGCCTTATGTACTTGTTTACTGCCCGGTTGTGCTCCCTCAGGGTCTTTGAAAAGTGGTGCCTGCCGTTTCCCTTTGACACGAAAAACAGATAATCGGTCTTTTTGGGATAAAGCACCGCCTTGAGGGATTCCAGCCCGGGATTGCAAACCGGCCCCTTTGGAAGCCCCTTCAGGGTATACGTGTTGTAGGGAGTGCTTTTTCTGAGGTCCTTCCAGGTAAGTCTCTTCTTCTTGATCTTTCTTTCTATCAGGACCCCGTATTTCACGGTCGGATCGGCCTGGAGCGGTATCCCCCTTTCAAGCCTGTTCCAGAATACACTCGCTATGAGGGGCTTTTCATCCTGGACTGCCGCTTCCAGTTCAACAATCGATGCAAGGGTCACCACCTCGTTCACCGTGCTTCCTATTTCTGCAACCCTTGTGTCAAAGCCGTTGTCCTTCCAAACCTTCCAGAACTGAAGTATGAAGGTAGCGGCGATCTCGCTGGCGGAACTGCTCTTTGAAAGATAGTAGCTTTCCGGGAAAAGGTAACCCTCGGCACTGTCCCCCTGGATACGGTGCTTTCTCAAGAAATCCCAATCCGTGCATGCAGCCAGGAAGGCGTCGTTTTTTGCCAGCCCTCCCCTGTCCAATAGCCTGGCTATCTGAAACATGTTATAACCTTCCGGTATGGTTACAAGATGCCTCACAACCTTGCCTGAAACCAGGATCTCAAGGATTTCTTCAGGGGACATGGCCGGACTGAGTTTGTATTCCCCGGCCTTCAACAAGGCTAGCTCCTTCCTGTACCAGGCAAGGATATAAAAGGCCTCCTTTGACCTTATAAGGCCGCGTTTTTCCAGCTCCCCGGCTATGGTAAGAAAGGAGGACCCCTTTGGAATCTCAAAAACAACGGCAGGAGCACTCTGGGTCACCGGCGTGGTAAGTTCCTGCCATTTGCTGTAGCCTGCCCAGGCCAGCAAGAACAGGAGATAAAAAAGTATAATCCACTTGAATTCGGAGAGAAATTTCATATGAACCGGGAAAAGGTATTCTGGATTGTTATAATATCTTTCTTTTTCTTATGGCTTTACCTGACATGGAAAAATCCTTCCAGGGCGCCGTGAATATTCAGGCCCTCAAGTTTTGTAGGGCAGACAACTGAAAACGGAAAGCAGGCGGGCCAGCTTCCCAAAACAGAGCCGGGATGCAAGCCTGGCACTCAACCTGGCAAATAGACGCTGATGGCCAATATAAGGCTTCAACTCTGGATTTGCCACTTTTTACCTTGAAAATACCCGAACTGTCCTGGCATGGCTTACGTGATTAAGGAGATCAACAGGCTCATGGGAGAGGCCATACACCGGTATGACCTTCTTGAAGAGGGAGACCGGATACTTGTGGCCGTCTCTGGAGGTTGTGACAGCCTGGTCATGCTCCATTACCTTGTTGAGTGGACCAGGAAGGCACCAATTGATTTCACCCTCTTTCCGGTTTACCTGGACATGGGTTTTGGGGAAAGGAACACGTGGAGGTCTCTGGAACGACACTTCCGGCAGCTTGGCCTCCCCTATTTCATGGAAGAAACCGATTATGGTCCATATGCCCACGGCCCCTTAAACAGGGGCAAGAGCCCGTGCTTTATCTGTTCCCTCAGGAGGCGGAAGCGGCTTTTTGAACTCACGCGTCCCCTGGCCTGCAACAAGATTGCCCTTGGTCATAACATTGACGATCTCATGGAGACCTTTTTCATGAACATGTTTTTCAGTGGAGAAATGAGCACCATGCTTCCAAGGCAGGAAATGTTCAAGGGCCTGATTACCCTGATACGCCCTCTGGCCCTGGCAGAGGAAGAAAAGATAAAAAGGGCGGCTGCCCTGCTGAAATTGCCGGTGTGCAAAAACAGCTGCCCCTCCTCCGGCAGCTCCAGGAGACAGGACATCAAGGAATTCCTGGGCCAGCTCTACTTGAAAAACGGGAAAATCAAGGGGAACATCAAGAGGGCGCTCTTTCACATTCGGCCAGAATATCTTCCAGGCTGACTGCACCCTGCCGCACAACAAATGGTGGCTCCACGGTTGCATCCAAAATGGTGGACGCCGGCCCAGGGGATATTACACCTGCGTCCAGGAAAAAGTCTGGCGGTTCGTGCATCAGCTGCTGCCTTACTTCGTCAAGGTTTTTGGGAAGCCCCATTCCGGAAAGATTTGCACTGGTGGCAGTGATGGGGCCCCCCACCCGTCTAACCAGGGCCTGTGCCACTGGATGGCTGGACATCCTGACTCCTATCCTACCTGTGCCGCCGGTGAGAGAAAAGGGAAGCCCCTCTTTTGCAGGCAGGAGCAGGGTAAGAGGGCCTGGCCAGAATCTCTTCATGAGATTTATGGCGCATCTGGTCAGTTGCCGGCGCTCTATTGGTGCCTGCGCCATGGATTCAACGAGTATTAAAAGGGGCTTTTCAGCCGGACGCTTCTTGATCCTGTAAATCCGGGCAAGCGCCTCTTCATCGTAGATGGAAGCGGCAAGGCCGTAACTGGTTTCTGTCGGGATCACACAGACCCCGCCCTTTTTCAAGATTTCGGCGGCCTGCTGGACGGCCCTTTCCATCTGGCGGGTCAACTTAAGGCCCATCAAAAACAGGCTACTCCTGGTTGGCTTCCAGGACCTTTTCTGCCTGTTTTTTTCTGAAATCCACCAGTTTCTGTCTGAGTGACGGGCTTGAAAGCGCCAGGATTTCAAGGGCAAGATAGGCCGCATTTTTCGCCCCTGCCTTTCCTATGCCCATGGTGGCAACCGGCACACCCGGGGGCATTTGAACTGTAGAAAGGAGTGCATCCATGCCATTTAACGGAGATGCATCTATAGGGACACCGATCACGGGAAGTGTGGTATGTGCTGCAAGGGCGCCAGCCAGGTGAGCTGCCATTCCGGCACCTGCAATTATGACCTTTACACCGCTATCAGCCGCCTGATGAGCAAATGCAGCAGTATGTTCAGGGCACCTGTGGGCAGAAAGGACCTTCACCTGGCAGGAAACTCCGAAATCCGCCAGCACAGAGGCCGCCTTTTTCATGACCTTCTCGTCACTCTTGCTGCCCATGACGATTGCCACATCGCACTTGTCATTCATGTGCCTCAAGGCCTTCTGGCCAATATCCCTGCGGTAATGCATGCCATCCCATTTTATTTCAGACACCGCCTTATATGCCCTCTTGATGGCATCTTCTATGGTGTCTCCAAGGGCCGTCACTCCCAAAACCCTGCCGCCTGCCGTGACGTAACTGCCATCTTCCAGCCTGGTTCCGGCATGAAAGACCATTACGTCCTTCATTTTTTCCACGCGCTCGAGCCCGGTTATCTTCTTTCCGGTCTCATACTTCCCGGGGTAGCCGTCAGAGGCAAGGACCACGCAAACGGCAGCCCTGCTGTCCCACTCGACTTTCACCTGGTCAAGGCGGCCTTGAGTGGCAGCTTCCACCACGTCCAGAAGGTCGGTCTTCATCCTCATGAGTATGGGCTGGGCCTCAGGGTCTCCAAACCTGCAGTTGAACTCCAGGACCTTTGGGCTGGAATCCTTTATTATAAGGCCGGCATACAATACCCCCCTGTAGGTCCTGCCCTCGCTTGACATGGCATGGACCGTAGGAGCCATGATCCTGTCCATAACCACGTCAAAAAGCTCCGGAGTGACCACGGGTGCCGGTGAATATGCCCCCATTCCTCCAGTATTCGGCCCCTTGTCATTGTCGAAAACCGCCTTGTGATCCTGGGACGTAGCAAGGGGCAGCACGGTTTTGCCATCTGTTATTGCCATGAAAGATGCCTCTTCGCCCTGGAGGAACTCTTCCACAATCAACCGGTTTCCTGCATCTCCAAATGCCTTTTTCACAAGGACAAGATCAATGGCCTCGTCTGCCTCCTCATGGGTAAAGCAAAGGATCACACCTTTTCCGGCAGCAAGTCCGTCCGCCTTTATCACCACCGGCACTCCCGTTTCTTCCCGAACATACGCCTTGGCCTGGTCTGCGCTGGTAAACACCCTGTATTTCCCGGTGGGAATCCTGTATTTTGTCAAAAGATCCTTTGTAAAGACCTTGCTGGCCTCTATCTCTGCAGCCCTTTTTTCCGGGCCAAAGACAGTCAGACCCTCTTTTTCGAAAAGATCCACTATCCCGTCTGCCAGGGGGGCCTCAGGCCCTACTATGGTTATGTCTACCTGATTTTTCTTGGCAAATTCTGCAAGCCCTTCCAGGTCAGAGGCCTTTATTGGCACGCACTCGGCATGCTGTGAAATGCCTGCATTTCCTGGTGCACAGTATACCTTTCCTGCCCTGGGGCTCTGGGAAAACTTCCAGCAAAGCGCATGTTCCCGTCCGCCTGACCCGATAACCAGAATATTTCTCTTTTCCATGTTATTTAATCTCCCCTGTTCATGTTATATTCAAAAGGTGTACAAGTACTAATAAGTAGATCCCAACAGGTCAAGAAGGCCTTGGATCTGGTTAAAAAACAGGTATGCACTCCTTGAGCTGGAACAACAAACAGACATGATTTTCAGGAAAAAGACCGATTCCCAGAAGGCCCCGGGGCTGCTTCAAAACAGGTATCTCCTTACAGTGGTACTGCTGCTCGGGCTTTTCAGTATAATCACCCTGATCAGTGCCATAGGCACCTACAGGATATCCATCCAGGGTTCCAGGCACCTCCTCGAGACCAGGGCCACCGATATTGCAGTAAACCTGGGGTTCACCCTGGAGCGGCTGGGCCTCAACCCGGACCTTTTCTGCGACCTGGTGGAATCGGACAGGTGGGAATATCTTGCATTTCTCGCACTCATTGACAAAGACCGGACCATCATCCTTCACTCGAACCAGAAACTCATAGGAAGAAAGATCAACGATCCGGTAATC
The DNA here is from genome assembly GCA_964478865.1 of uncultured Thermodesulfatator sp. Lineage (GTDB taxonomy): Bacteria > Desulfobacterota > Dissulfuribacteria > Dissulfuribacterales > QOAL01 > QOAL01. Next base: position 15,509 of record CAYZJS010000024.1, on the reverse strand, counting down.
AACCAGGTCTTCAGGAGGGAGAGGATATTCCACCACTTTGAAAAACTGGCCACGGGAGAAGAGGTGTTCATACTGGATTTCCCCCTGAAACTCCACATAGGAGAGGTAAACAGGATGGAAAGGACCTACCATGACGATGTTGTTCCGGAGCTTAGGCCAAGGACCCTGGAGCCAGTGCCTGCACTTCGCATATTCTGCCTCAGGGTGGCCCTTCACCCCTATCCTGCCCGCTCCATTGAACGGCGCGCCAAGTTTCAGCTCATCATGATCCTGGCGTCACTATCCCTTCTTTGGATACTGGCACTATTTTTCATTCGGGCCTGGCAGAAAAACTACAGGCTTGAAAAAAGCCTGGCAGAAAAGGAAAGGATGGCGGCCTTAGGACAAATGGCCGCAGTGCTGGCACATGAAATCAGAAATCCCCTGAGCAGTATAAAGGGGTTTGCCCAGATATACGTGGAAGATGCTCAGGACCCGGACCTCAGGGAGGACATGGCGGTAATTGTGGAGCAGGCAGACCGCCTGGAAAGGCTCACTGCAAATCTCCTGGTTTATGCCAGGCCCACAAAACTGAACATCCAGGCCTTTCCCCTTGATGCTCTTTGCAAGGAGCTTGACAGGCTCGTTTCTGCAGAAAAGAAAGGGGTAATACTGGATCTTAGATGCAACGACAAAACCGTACGGGCCGACAGGGAAAAACTCATACAGATAGTACTTAACTTGGTACAAAATTCCATAGAGGCCATGGCGGACCAAGACAGTGAAAAGAAAGTAAGCGTTGAAATCATGGCCAGGGAAGACGGAATCGACATCAGGGTAACTGATACCGGGCGGGGCTTTCCGGAAGACCTTGGAAAGGACATCTTCGAACCCTTTGTCACCACCAAGACCAAGGGCACAGGACTGGGCCTTGCCATTGTAAAGAGGCTGGTCCTTGCCATGGATGGAAAGATAGAGGCTGGAAATAATCCCGAGGGAGGATCCGTAGTGGAAATTTTCTTGCCCTGGCCCGGGGAAGAACATGGTTAAAAAAGCGGTTTCTGAAGATCCAGGCAGGCAGATCTTTGTCTGTGAAAGCTGCGGCTACAGCTCGCTAAAATGGCTTGGCAGGTGTCCGGAATGCGGCGCCTGGGATGCCATGACTGAAAAGAGGATAACCAGGCAGGATGTGCGAAGAAAGGCTCCTGCATATCCTGGAGCCGAGTCCCTTGAGGCCCCGTTGCCGCTTTCTGAAATTTCCTCAAAGGACAAGGCGGTTCGTATAACCGTAGGAGTTTCCGAGATCGACAGGGTCCTTGGTGGCGGAATAGTGGCGGGTTCACTGATCCTTCTTGGAGGAGAGCCGGGTATCGGCAAGTCCACCCTGCTTCTCCAGGCGCTCTCCGTGCTTTCTTCAAGGAGGCGTAAGATCCTTTACGTAAGCGGCGAGGAGTCGGCGGCCCAGATAAAGCTCAGGGCAGAGCGTATTGCCCCCGAGGGCGATGACATGCTTGTCCTCTGCGAATCGGCCATTCACAGGGTCGAGGAGCTTGTGCAGGACATCCGTCCTGATATCCTGGCTATTGACTCCATCCAGACCCTCCACGATCCCGGAATCGGCTCCCTTCCCGGGAGCATAAACCAGGTACGGAACGTGGCCTCCTCCCTCATGCAGATTGCCAAGGGTATGGGTATCACCGTTTTCATAATAGGGCACGTCACAAAGGAAGGGGCAATAGCCGGCCCCCGGGCCCTGGAACACCTGGTAGATACGGTCCTGTATTTCGAAGGGGACCGTACGCACTCCTTCAGGATACTCCGGACAGTGAAAAACAGGTTCGGGCCTACCCACGAGATCGGGGTCTTTGAAATGACGGATTCCGGGCTCAAGGAGGTCAGGAACCCTTCAAACATATTCATGGAACACAGGGACAAGGATACCCCCGGATCCGTCATCGTCCCGTGCCTTGAGGGCACAAGGCCCATTCTTGTTGAAATCCAGGCCCTGGTAAACCGCTCTTATCTTGCCATGCCAAGGAGGACAACAGCCGGGGTGGATTCAAACCGCCTGGCACTTCTTACAGCGGTAGCTGAAAAACACCTTGGGATAGCCCTTTATGACAGGGATATCTTCATAAACGTAGCAGGCGGATTCAGGCTTTCAGAGCCTGCGGCAGACCTTCCCCTGATATGTGCCATTCTTTCCAGCTTTACCGAAAAGGCCCTGGGGCTTGGCACGGCGGTCTTTGGAGAGGTGGGGCTTACCGGCGAGATCAGGCCGGTAGGCAGAATGCAGCTCAGGATAAACGAGGCATCAAGGCTTGGCATCAAAAGGTGTATCCTCCCCGGGGCAGGAACCGGTAAGCTGAAGGTCCCGGAAGGGATGGAACTGGTCAGGGCATCTTCAGTGGAAGATATCTCGGCGGTCCTTGGTTCGTGACGAGTTACCTATTCTTTTACCCAATTTTCAACTTGCAATGACTTTATCCTTTTGAATTCTTTGATATTATTTGTAATGATGGTAAGGCGCCTGCTTATTGCATGGGCTGCAATAAGCATATCGAGCGGCCCAATAACCTTGCCATCTTTTTCAAGATAAGAACGGAGTTTCCCGTATTCCTTTGAGGCACTTTCATCGTATGGTAAAATTTCGAATGGATAAAGAAATTCTTCTACTCGCTTTATATTTTGTTTTATTCTACTACTCTTATATGCCCCGTAATAAAGTTCAGATACCGTAATTGAAGATATACCGATTGCCCCCACTCCTGCATTCCTGAATTTCTCGAACACCTCAGGAGGGCGATTATTCATGATATAGATGCATATATTCGTATCAATCAAATATTTCATCTAAGCCTTCTCTTTCTGGTTGTACCTCGGGTTGACTGCGTTTGGTCATAAAGGGCCCTTTGTATTTTTTTAAATTTTTCTCCCATACATCCCATACGCTATTATCTTTTGGGATTAAGAGTACACCCTCATTGGTTCTTTTTATAAACACTTCATCTCCTTCAAAACGATATGCCTTGGGCAGGCGCACAGCCTGACTACGTCCATTTATGAATAATTTTGCAGTATCCATAATCTTCTCCGATATCTTATGAATTTAAGTCACTTGTCTCTCTCCATAACCCTTTTGAAACGGATAGCTGGATGACAATACTGCCAAGTATATACCACAGAATATATACCTTGTGGTGAAAATTGTCAAGATGGTGACAGGAATACTTATTCCGACGAATCCGGCCGGCTGTTCCGTTTTGGCAGCACTGGTGGATACAAATTTTCTTTAGTGGCGGGTTTGAGTCAACTCAAGTTTCTGACTTAAAATAACTTGCTGAAAACAAAGAAATAAAGCCGTATAAGATCAAATGTTTTTAGCCATGGACACACATGGACCCGCACGGACGGTTTATCTGCCCTGACCAGGCCAGATAAACACCCCAGGCAGCTCAAATAGCTGCCAATAGAGTTTTCTTCATGCCCGTTCGGGCATGAAGAAAGTATTATTTGTCCATGTAAGTCTATGTGCGTCCATGGCTAATTCAATGTTTTTTAAGCAAGTTATACAACTCCGAAAGTTGAATTATCCTAATTTTATTACCCTTAATTCCTTGACACTCCTTCTGAGCTATCCTAAACTTTCATGATTCGTGGCAACCATGCCTTTGTAGCCAAACATTAAAATTATTTCAGACAGCAAATCACAGTTACAAAACTTTCTTTTCAGTTAAGACATCGTTTTCAAAAGGAGACACATATCATGTCAAGCGACAAAATTTTTCAGGTCACAGATGCGGATTTTGAAACCCAGGTGCTCCAGTCGGATCTGCCAGTGCTGGTGGATTTCTGGGCTGCCTGGTGCGGACCGTGCAGGGCTATCGCCCCGGTTGTGGATGAAATGGCCGACAAGTACGACGGTAAAATCAGAATAGCCAAGATGAACGTGGACGAAAATCCGGCCACTCCCGGCAGGTACGGCATTCGTGCCATTCCTACCCTCATCCTTTTCAAGGATGGCCAGGTGGTGGACCAGATCACCGGTGCCGTTGGAAAGGCGGTTATAGAGGGCGCCATAGGCAAAGTGGTTTGACATATGGACAAGAAACAACTGGTAATTATAGGCGGCGGGCCTGCCGGGCTCGCCGCTGCCATATATGCCGGTCGTTCCGAACTTGACGGCCTGCTTCTGGAAAAGCTGAGCCCAGGGGGACAGGTCCTGATTACAGACAGGGTCGACAACTATCCGGGCTTTCCCGGCGGGATCACTGGATTTGACCTGGTGGACAAGATGGCGGCCCATGCAAGAAAATTTGGCATAGAGGAAAAAAACGGTGAGGTCACAAGGATCACCAGGCAGGATGATTCCTCTTTTGTGATAAGCCTTGCAGGGGACGAAGACATCCTCACCCAGACCATGATCCTGGCTACGGGCGCTACCCACAGGGCCCTGGGAGTCAAGGGTGAAGAGGAATTGACCGGCCGAGGTGTTTCCTACTGCGCCACCTGTGACGGCCCCTTCTTCCGGGACCAGGTGGTGGCTGTTGTAGGGGGCGGAGACAGTGCCGTCCAGGAAGCCATATTTCTTACGAAATTTGCCAAGAGGGTCTACGTAATCCACAGGCGGGATGAGCTCAGGGCGACCAAGGTCCTCCAGAAAAAGGCCATGGCCAACCCCTCGATAGAATTCGTCTGGGACAGCATAGTCCAGGAGATAATCGGATCAGAAAACGTGGAGGCAGTAAAAATCCTGAACAAAAAGACCGGCAAAGAGTCCAGCCTGGAGGTTCAGGGGGTCTTCATCTTCGTGGGCATCCAGCCCAATACCGGGTTTCTGAAGGGCCTGGTGGACATGGACGAGCGCGGCTTCATCAGGACGGACGAGTGGATGAGAACCTCTGAAAGGGGCATCTATGCTGCAGGAGATTGCAGGCTCAAACCCCTGCTCCAGATCGTTACCGCGGTTTCAGATGGTGCCACTGCTGCCTTTGCAGTGGAGCACGACCTGTCATGAACATGGCCGTCCTCAAAAGGATAATATGTCTGCAGATCGCACTTCTTGTAATGCTGCCTTCTGCAGGCCTTGCCAAGGAAGGTGATTCCTGGCTGAAGCACATCTTTTCTCCCTCGGAAGACACGGAGGAAGAAGGACCTGTTGCCCCCCAGGCCCAGCTGACTGCAAAGGCCATGCACTACTTTGACATTGGCCGTTACCAGCTTGCAGAAGAGGAATTCAAAAAGATCAGAGACAGGTATCCATTCAGCCCCTATGCAACTGTTGCAGAACTCAGGCTTGCAGACTGCAAGTTCTACCAGGGGCTCTATGAAGAGGCTATTCCCCTCTACGAGGAATTTGAAAACCTTCATCCCACCAACGAAGCTGTTCCCTACGTGATATTCCAGATAGGCTCATGCTATTACAAGCTGATGGACACGCCTGACAGGGACCAGACCAGCACGCGCAAGATGATAGACACCTACAACCGCCTTATCAAAAGGTATCCTGAAAGTGCATTTACCCTGGAGGCTGAAAGGCGGATTACCGAGGGCAGAGCACTTCTGGCAGAACATGAATGGGTGGTTGCCCACTGGTATCTCAGGACAGACCACGTGCCCCAGGCACTCAAGAGGCTTGAAAACATCGTGACCCTCTATCCGGATACCCCTATTTACTACAAGGCGGCCCGTACACTTGCAGAACACAGGGATGAACTGGCTCAGCTGGAATATCACGAATCGGAAAACACCGAACCGGTAGTGCTGGAAAAAGAACACTGGTGGGACAAGATCTGGCCTTTTTAACCCGCCCTCCATGGACAAGTGTTTTTTCTCATTACTTCCATAATGGCTGCCATACTGTGGCTTGCCATGGCCTTGCTGCCCTGGCGGCCATGGTCCGTAAAGGAATCGCTCGAAAGCCGCGGTAAGGACAAATTTAGCCCTCCTGATGGCAAGGGCCTGACAGTTCTGATACCCGCCAGGAACGAGGAGAAGACCCTTGGAAAGACCCTGGAGGCAGTAAGGAATCAGGGCGAAAATATCCGGATAATAGTGGTGGACGATTGTTCCTCTGACAACACCCATGCCGTTGCCCAAAAAGCCATCGGAAGTTCAGGCATGGTACTCAAGGGCAAGCCGCTTCCCCCTGGATGGATCGGGAAACTCTGGGCACTGGAACAGGGTTTTTCCCGGGTTGATACACCCTTTGTCCTCCTGATTGATGCCGACATATTACTCAGGCCCGGGACCGTCTCCTCGGCCATGGATTTTCTCCGGGAAAATCACCTTGATTTTCTTTCCCTCATGGCAAGACTCAGGATGGAAAACACTGTAGAAAAATTTTTCATGCCGGCTTTTGTATATTTTTTCAAACTCCTCTACCCGTTTCGGCTTTCAAACAGGCCAGGGACCTCCATAGCTGCTGCAGCAGGGGGCTTTATCCTGGCAAGAACCGAGGTGTTAAGGGAAGTGGGGGCATTTAGAACCTTGAAAGACGCCTTGATTGACGACTGCACCCTTGCGTCAAAGGTCAAAGGGGCTGGCTTCAAGACCTGGATGGGCCTTACCAGGTCGGTAGTAAGCATGAGAAGATATGACAGCATGGAAGACATTTGGCGCATGGTAAAAAGAACCGCCTTTACCCAGCTCCGGTATTCCTGGATACTGCTTCTTTTAGCCACCCTTTTCATGACACTGTTGTTTCTCTGGCCGGCATGCGGGCCTTTTTCACTGGATATCCATATAACCCTTATCTGCATTGCAGCATTGCTGATAATGTGTATTACTTACCTTCCAGTGCTCAGATACTACGACCAGCCTGCCGTGTTGGCCCTGGCCCTGCCGGTAGTGGCCACGATGTACATGGCCATGACATGGTCTTCGGCCTTCAGTTTCCAGGCCGGAAAGGGTGCCTGCTGGAAGGACAGATGCTACAAAGACGGGAACTACTATGAAAAGACTTGAAATTACTCTTGCTCAACCCAGGGGGTTCTGTGCCGGGGTCAAAAGGGCCATCAAGATAGTGGAAACCGCCCTTTCCCTCTACAATGACACCGTCTGGGTAATCCACGAGATAGTGCACAATACCCATGTAATAAAGAACCTTTCGGCTGCAGGGGCCAAATTCGTTGAAGACCTGCAAGACATTCCACCAGGCTCTATTACCATTTTCAGTGCCCATGGTGTTGCAACTGCAGTGGAAAAAAAGGCTGAAGAGATGCGCCTGAAAACCATAGACGCCACCTGCCCACTGGTCAAAAAGGTGCATCACCAGGCACAGCGTTATGCCAAGAAGGGGCATGCCATAATCATCATAGGCCATCACGGCCATCCAGAGGTAGAAGGCACCCTGGGCAGGGTGAATGGAGAGGTTCACGTAGTCTCCACCATTGAAGACATAGAAAACCTGCATGTGTCAAATCCTGAAAAACTGGCATACGTCACCCAAACCACCCTGAGCACCGATGATACCAGGGACCTTATAGATGTATTAAACAAAAAATTTCCCGGAATCCGGGGACCTAACCTTAAGGATATCTGCTATGCGACACAGAGCCGCCAGGATGCCGTCAGAAAGATCTCCGAGTCAATAGAGCTGCTGCTGGTGGTGGGCTCTCCCAACAGCTCAAATTCCAACAGGCTAAGAGAAACCGGCGCTGCAAAAGGCCTGCCTGCCTACCTGGTGGACAACGCTGATGCCATAGACATGAACTGGCTTGAGGGGAAAAAGAGAATCGGTATCACCGCAGGCGCATCTGCCCCGGAGATCCTGGTCCAGGAGGTCATAGAGCGGCTTGGGAGGCATTTTGACATCTCGTTAAAGACCATGAAGGGCAGGGAGGAGGCCATGAAGTTCAAGCAACCCGCATTCCCTGTGCTGGAATAAAACGCCAGCCAGACCCGGGCTTTCAGACATGACGGAAAACAACCAGAAGATAAACAAGCAACAGAAACGGGATGAGACTGCGGGCAAAGGCCTATTTCTGACCCTTGTTGCAATAACAAGCCTTTTTCTCTGCATCTTTCTGCTTTCCCTGTGGATCATACCCTATTTCGGTTTCAACGCCATCCATCCATGGGCCAAGTGGATAGCAGCAGGGCTGGTGGGAGCAGCCCTCCTGATAGTCCTGTGGGCAAGCCTGGGCCTGCTGTTGAAATCAACTACAGGGAAAAACCTTCCTCTCTTCAACAAGATGAGGGGGATATCCATCAAGCTCTTCCTGCCGGTGATGACCCTCATAGGGAGGATATTCGGGATATCCAAGAACAAGATCAGGTCGTCTTTTATCAGGGTCAATAACGATCTCGTCCTCTCTGAGGCGGGTAGATTCAGGCCAGACCAGATGCTCATGCTCATGCCCCATTGCCTCCAGAACAGCCGCTGCAAACTTAGGCTCACCTACAACGTCAGAAACTGCAAAAGGTGTGGAAAATGCTCCATTGCAGGCCTGCTGGAATTGAGCGACAAGTACAACATCCATCTTGCCGTTGCCACTGGAGGTACGATTGCAAGAAGAATAGTTGTGGAAAGAAGGCCGAAAATAATCCTGGCAGTTGCTTGCCAGAGAGACCTTGCAAGCGGCATCCAGGACACTTACCCCCTTCCCGTATACGGAATTCTGAACCTGAGACCCCATGGACCCTGCCTTGACACCCTTGTACCCCTGGATCACCTCGAGGCAGCCATCCGCAGGTTCCTCGATCCCAACCAATATCCCGAACCAGTTGAACCAGAACCCGTTCTCACTAACCCGCAAGAATAAAACCTCAATTCACCTGTCTGGAGTTAAAAAATGTCCATACCAGCCATTCAAAAAATAAGGCTAGGCCAGTACGTAACCCGGAACATTTTTGGCGGAAAGCAAAAGTTTCCCCTTGTCCTCATGCTGGAACCCCTTTTCATGTGCAACCTGAACTGTAAAGGCTGTGGCAAAACCGCCCATCCGCCGGAAATCCTGAAAAAACGGCTCTCCGTGGAAGAGTGTGTAGGCGCTGCGGAAGAATGCGGTGCCCCTGTTGTGTCAATTCCAGGCGGCGAACCCCTGATGCATCCGGACATCCATATCGTTGTAAGGGAACTGGTGAAGAGAAAACGATTTGTCTATCTCTGCACGAATTCACTCCTGGTGGAGAAAAGGATAGATGAATTTTCACCCTCTCCTTACCTGACCTTCAACATCCACCTTGACGGTCTGGGAGAAAAACATGATGAGATGGTAAGGGCGCCGGGCACCTTCGAAAAGGCGGTAAACGCCATCAGGCTCCTGGTCTCACGTGGTTTCAGGGTGACTACCAATACCACCTTTTTCCTGGGAGAGACCCCTGAGTCCGCAGAGAAATTCCTGGATTTCCTCACCGGCCTGGAGGTGGAGGCCATGACCATCTCTGCAGGCTTCAACTATGAAAACGCCTCGGACAGGGAAAGTTTCCTTAACAGGGAAACCACCGTCCGGTTGTTTCGGGGCATACTGGAAAAGGCCAAGAAAAAGAAATGGCAGTTCAACCACAGCATCCTTTACCTGGACTTTCTGGCAGGGAACCAGAACTACCGGTGCACCCCGTGGGGCAACCCGACCAGGAACATATTCGGCTGGCAAAGGCCATGCTACCTGCTGGATGACGAGTACGTGCCCTCATACCGGGAGCTTATAGAAGAGACGGACTGGAGTAAATACGGACGTGGAAACGACCCGAGGTGTACCGACTGCATGGTGCACTGCGGCTATGAACCCTCAGCGGTCATCGACACGGTAAAGCACCCATGGAAGGCACTGAAGGTTACGTTACTGGGGATAAAAACCGGTTAAGCATTATCCACATCAAACATTGACGGAGCATGGCACATTAAGGAAGGGCATCAGGTCTCGGAAAACCACTTTGTCAGCACCTCGGCTATCTTCTCCGCCTGTTTCTTGTTGGAGATATTGAACTTGCTCTGGGGCCTGAACTGCCCGCCCTGTTTCCTGTAGCGGCGTATAGTGGCCTTAACCGGCCCGAACTCTCCACTCTTCCTGTCAAGTTCCTGGTAAAGGAACATTATGGTGGTCCAGCTTCCCCTGGTAAGCACCTCTTTCTTTAATTCCTTAACGATCAGATCGCCCTTTTCATCCTCGTAACGAATGGTGATGTCATCTATTGTTTCTGCCATGTTTTTTGTTTTCTCCTGAAAAATTTGCCCGGCAACCCGGAATTGGAAAAACATGCATTGCCTTTCCAACTCGCAGATGCCTGGATTCAAGAACGGGCCAAAGCCAAGGGCTTTTTAAGTAACACGGACCAACCGTTTATTTCAACGTTTTTTAAATCCCCCTTGGGTTGATGCCCAGCCTGCCCTTTCAGCCCGTTGACTTGCGCTATTTCAGTGCTTATGGGTTTGTTTAACAACAAAAAAATTGATGAGGAGGAAAACAAATGGCTGAAAAATGCATTGTTCCAGCAGAATGGGAGAGTTATTTTGACAATTTTTCTAAAAAGCTGAAGGGAATCGACGAAAAAATCACCATAGACCTGGTGGCTCCAAGCGTTTCAGAAGGGGAAGAAGGAAAAAATCTCACCCTTGCAGGGATTAGCTACGACCCGAAGGACAAGGTGCTTTCCGTATTTTGTGGAGACCTGGACCATCTCATTAACAAGCCCCAGGAAATCTGCGTAGAGGAGGAAGGTGAAGGCATAAAGACCATAAGGATTACAGATGGGACCGGCCTGGAACACTTTATCAGGCTTTCAACACCTCTGGCCTTGTAGGAGGTTTTCTGCACGCCGGGGATCCGGAAACCATTCATCGCCGGCGTGCAAGCAAGATCCAGTTTCGTGGCGGCGGATTCATATTCGAGTCGAAATGGCTGGATTTCAACAGGATTATCTCAAAATAGGGTTCTACCGCCTCTACTATTTCGCGGGCGCTGCGCTGGGGTGGACCTGGCCCCTGCCTTTCCTCATCGGCATTACCTATAAGGCTTAGCCAGTACCCGCCTGGCAGCAGGTGTTCCTTCACAGAGCTGGCAAACCTTTTTCTTCCTTCTGGAGAATCAAAGGAATGGAAACAGCCCCTGTCAAAGGCAAACACAAAGGGCCCTCCTGGAATTTCCTTCTCTAGAATATCCTCCAGGACAAACCTGCACTGAGCTCCCCTTTTCTTTGCCTTCTGGCATGCCGCGTTCAACGCCTGTTCAACTATTTCAGTGGCCACTACCTGGAAGCCTTTTTCAGCCAGGAAAAGCGCATTGTCTCCGGTCCCACATCCTATTTCAAGGGCTTTTCCCCGGGGAATTTCATACTCGTCAAGGATCCTTTTCAGGTTATAATCGGGGCGGCCTATGTCCCAGGGCATGTTGCCCAACCGGTACCTTTCTTCAAAACGCCGCTTTCTTTCATCCATGCCCATTCACCTCTTGGATCCCAGCCATCAAACTTCGTGCATGCCTGTCGGCCAAACGGATCATATCCGGGAGGCGATACCTGCCGCTCATCTGACTTACTATTTCAGCCGCCCTGGACGCTCTGACACCACATGCAGTTACAAAAAGAGGACGGCGGCTTCGGCCCCTGAATACCTTTTTGCAGGCAGCATGCCCCCGGTAAGGATTTTTTGCAACACCAATAACCGGCACCTTTTCATCAAGGGCCCAAAAGAGGTGCATTCCAAGACCAGGCCTTTTGCCTGGCAGCCAGGCGTATCCATCAACCATGACAAGATTCGGGGTTCCGGGAAACTGCTCTATGGCTTCAAGAAGAACGGGCAGCTCCCTCAGATAGAGGCTTCCTGCCTGGTACCTCGGAACATTTCCCTTAACACCATAGTACAGGGCTTCAAAGGTTACGGAATCCGGCGCGAAAAAGGCCACGGCACAGGCTACTGCAAGATCTTCCATGTATGCGGCATCCAGGCAAAGAATCAACTTTCCTGCTCCTGGTTCATCTCTTGAAATGTATCTGCTCACAGGATACCACATCTACCTGCGTTGTCGGGCACTTGAAGTGCAGGGAGTACCTCTTCGTACCCCCCGCCTTGTATCTGTAGAGCCTGTAAACAGATACATTTCAGGCAGTTGTGCGATAATACCCGCAAAAAATCTTGTGAGGAGTTACCCCGGAATTACCTTCCATGAAAAGGCAAATGGCTGATCCCCTTCAACACACTGTAATATAAACAAAATTATAAACCAGAAATTCATTGACACAATGCGCCCTGTAAAAGTAATTTGATAGGTCTAATCTTTTTTTGGTGAAGTGGACAAGGGGGCAGGCAGTCGTTATCCTTAATTACTGATTATAACTATTAAATGGCGGATTTTGACCTAAAACATTACATAAAGGCCCAGAAGGCCTTGGTAGACCAGGCACTGGAACGCCTGCTTCCCCAGCCTGAAGGACCATCCCACAAGGTGGTAGAGGCCATGCGCTACAGCCTGGCTGCTGGCGGCAAAAGGGTTAGGCCCATTCTCCTGATGGCATCATGCAAGGCGGTAGGTGGTGAACCTTCCCTTGTAATGCCCGCTGCATGTGCCATGGAATGCGTTCACACCTATTCCCTTATCCATGATGACCTTCCTGCCATGGACAACGACGACCTCAGAAGGGGCAAGCCCACGTGCCACAAGGTGTTTGGAGAGGCCATTGCAATTCTTGCAGGCGACGGGCTTTTAACCCTTGCATTTGAACTAATGACACATCCGGAAATGAAGGAGGCATTGAGCCCGAGAATCATACTGGATGCGGTTTCCATCTTTGCAGATGCTGCAGGAATTAGCGGCATGGTGGGCGGACAGACTGCCGATATCCTGTTCGAGGCAAAGCCGGTGGATGCGGCCACCCTTTCCTTCATACATTCCAAAAAGACAGGCGCGCTCATAACTGCCTCTGTACAAATGGGAGCCATGCTGGGAAATGGCAGCAAGGAACAGGTGGAAAAGCTCAAGAACTACGGAACGGCACTGGGCCTTGCCTTCCAGGTGGTAGATGACATCCTGGACGTGGTTGGCGACGAAGAAAAGATCGGAAAACCGGTGGGGTCCGACCTGAAAAACCAGAAGGCCACCTACCCGGCACTTTTCGGCCTGGATGAGGCCAGGAAAAAGGCCGCCGAGCTAAGGGATGAAGCACTGGCAGCACTTGCCGGTTTCGGCCCGGAGGCAGAACCCCTGAGGGCCATAGCCACCTATGTGGTGGAAAGAGACAGATAATCAAGGAGTAGCAGAAGATATGGGAGCGTTACTGGACAACATAGATTCCCCCCAGGATATCAAGGGGCTCAACCTGAAGGAGCTTATCCAGCTGGCTTCTGAAATAAGAAAGACAATAGTAAGCACTGTTGCAGAAAAGGGAGGGCACCTGGCCCCAAGCCTTGGTGTCGTGGAACTTACCCTGGCCCTGCACTACTGTTTTGAATCCCCGACCGACAGGATAATCTGGGATGTGGGCCATCAGTCCTATGCCCACAAGCTCATAACCGGAAGGCGTGACAGGTTTTCCACCCTTCGTCAGCAAGACGGCATAAGCGGATTTCCCAAAAGGAGCGAAAGCGAACACGATGCCCTGGATACGGGCCACAGCAGTACATCCATTTCAGCGGCCCTTGGCATGGCAACTGCCGCCAGCCTCCAGGAAAAGGATTCAAAGGTAGTGGCTGTTATAGGTGACGGCTCCATGACGGCAGGAATGGCCTTTGAGGCCCTGAACAATGCCGGACACCTGAGAAAGGATCTGATAGTCATACTTAATGACAACGAGATGTCCATCTCTCCAAACGTGGGTGCGCTGTCATCCTTCCTGAGCAGGAAGCTGACCGGCAGGGTTGCCACCAGGCTAAAGATGGAGATGGAGGCCTTCTTGAAGCGCTCCGGGGTGGGAGAAAACATATGGCAGGTCCTTAAAAAGAGCGAGGATTCCCTGAAAAGCCTGCTGACACCCGGCATGCTCTTTGAAGCACTCCAGTTTGAATACGTTGGCCCCATTCCAGGCCATCACCTCGAGACCCTGATAGAGACCCTTCAAAATGTGAAAAACATCCCGGGGCCTGTACTGGTGCACGTGCTAACCACAAAAGGGAAAGGCTATCCTCCGGCCGAGAAACACCCGGATCTTTTCCACGGAGTGGGCCCCTTTGATATTTCAACAGGGAAGCCAAAGAAATCGAGCATACCAAAACCCCCTGCCTATACACAGATCTTTGGCCAAACCATTGTAAGGCTTGCCAAGGAAGACCCAAAAATCGTTGGCATTACTGCTGCCATGCCCGCAGGCACTGGGCTCAAACAGCTCCAGGAAGCTCTTCCGGAAAGATTTTTTGATGTCGGCATTGCCGAACAACATGCCGTAACCTTTGCAGCAGGCCTGGCCTTGGAGGGCATGAAGCCGGTGGTGGCAATATATTCCACCTTTATGCAAAGGGCCTTTGACCAGATCATCCATGATGTCTGCCTTGCAAATCTGCCGGTAGTCTTTGCACTGGATAGAGGAGGCCTGGTTGGAGACGATGGCCCGACACACCATGGTGTTTTTGATCTGTCGTTCCTGAGAATGATACCGAATATGGTAGTAATGTCTCCAAGGGACGAAAACGAACTGCAACACATGCTCTATACTGCAGTAAATCACAACGGTCCCATAGCGGTCCGCTACCCCAGGGGCAACGGCATAGGGGTCAGCCTGGACTGGCAGCTCAAGGCCCTTCCTATAGGAAAGGCCTCTGTTGAACGGGAAGGCGGTGATATTTCAATACTTGCAGTGGGCCACCATGTCCACACAGCCCTGCAGGCAGCAGACGAGCTTCAAAAAGACGGCATCAAGGCCGCTGTTGTAAACATGAGGTTTGTAAAACCCCTGGACAAGGACATCATCAGAAAGATGGCCACTGAGACCGGCAGGCTCATCACCATTGAAGAAAATGCACTCATGGGCGGATTCGGCTCAGCGGTCCTGGAAGTCCTGGCAGACGAAAACATTTCTGATGTAAAAGTAAAACGCCTTGGCCTTCCGGACAGGTTCATAGAACACGGCAGCCAGGAAAATCTTCGAAAGGAGGCCGGAATTGACGTGGCCTCTCTTCTTAGAGCTGCCCGTGAACTCCTGCAAGACTCCGGGACAAACCAGGAAAAACCTGCAAGGGTCCATTCACTGAGGGTATAAAAAACGGCAGTAACCCCGGGAAGAACCGTAGACAGACCGCGACAGGTATTTTGAAGCTTGTGACTGGTCAATTAACCGGCTGACCGAGTCCCTTTGGCTATAGCTCTTCCAGAAGAGTCATTGTAAAAAGGAGCCTTTTTTAAAAGAGGGCCAAAACACGCCCCTGGATGTATTTATCCTTCCTCCAGGACCCGTGCCAGTAATGTCTTGAGGTCCCTGTACTGAAAGGGCTTTACAATTCTGCCCTTGAACCCGTATTTTTGGTAATTGGCCATGATGGGATCAGTTGAGTATCCGCTTGCCACGATGATCCTGGCCGACGGATCCAGCTCAAGGATCTTTCTGCCGGCCTCTCTTCCTCCCATGCCGCCTGGAACGGTAAGATCCAATATTACGGCATC
>CAYZJS010000023.1:0-17861 GCA_964478865.1 uncultured Thermodesulfatator sp. | reverse complement strand
ACTGGCACCTCCTAGGAATCTGCTCAACGTGACTTAAAAAAACTGGCTATAAATACCACGAAAACAACTATTTTAGCACTAATTAAAAATACCGATTTTTCAGCTGAATTTTCACCTCTTCTTAGCTCCCTTCGGGGGGCTTTTTTATTTTGCAACAAAAGGTGTGGAGACACTTTCAAAAATTAAAACTTTTTGTTAAGTATGTTTCAATATTGAACAATAACCCGCCGGATATTGAGAAAACTGTAACAAATTGCTTCTCATCCTGAGATGATCGCCATAAATTATGCAGTTGGCGGGTTTTTCCAAAGACAGGAGACACACGGGCACGGCATGCCTGAAAACAGACAGATAGAAATTCATGGCTAAAGGGAGGTACCCAATGGAAACTAAAGAATCCGGTTCTCTTTCATCTGAAAAAAGGGAGGATATCTGGGCCATCATTCTTGCCCTGGCAGTACTGATTTTTTCAATAATTGCCCCGGACCTGGTCCATGACATCTTCAAAAAATATCTTTTCGTAATTTAACATCTGGGAGGGAGGAGAGATGTCATTTCTAAATTCCATGGTTGTACCGGACTGGAAAAAATTCATACCAGGGCTTCTTCTGTGTGCTGTTTTCGCATTCGTGGTAATGAACATCCACCACCTTCTTGCCACCTATCACAAGGCGGATGCGGCATCGATAAAGATTCCGAAGATAGAAAAAAAGATAGCAGAGCTTAGGAGTACCAATGCACCTTCTGAAAAGATTGCATCTCTGGAGCATGAATTGCACAAGTATCAGAAGGCATTGAAAAAGGTAAACGGCAAGGTTGGCCAGCGATGGAAATGGGCGACATTTCTCTATGAAACCTGCCAGTTCAAATATGTTGCAATGCTCCTGATAGGTGGCATCATCATCAGGAATACCATCGGGATTCCAAAGGTGTTCATGCCAGGAATCGGTATTGCCAGACCCCTGATCAAGCCCGGCATTATAATCCTCGGTGTGCATTACGTATGGTCCGACGTGGTCAAGGTTGGTGGTACCGGCCTTGTCCTTACCGCCTTTTTCATATTTGGCACCGCCCTGACCGTGATGTACATCTGCCGCAGGAAAGGGGTATCAGACGGCCTTGGAGGCATTATGGGAGCCGGCACAGGGGTGTGCGGAGTCAGTGCCATAATAGCAACCGCCCCGGTGGTAAGGGCAAAACCCCTCGAGATGGCCTATGCCATCGGAACCATTCTCCTCTTCGGAACGCTCATGCTTTTTGTCATGCCTTATCTCGGCCAGTGGCTTCACGTCTCCCAGCCCCAGTTCGGTGCCTGGGCCGCCATTGCGATACTCAACACGGCGCAGCTTATTGCAGCTGCAGAATGGTATGGAGATGAAGCCAGAAATACTGCGGTGCTCATTAATGCTGCCAGGATCATGCTCATTCCGTTTATCGTCATGTACACCGTGTGGTTTTACGGGCTGAAGGACGTCAACAAGGAATCAACAGGGGTGTGGAATACCATAAAAAACAAGTTTCCGGTTTTTATCCTGGGTTTTTTCGCCCTCGTCCTTTTGAACAGCATGCATATCGCATCTCTTGGTGGCCCAAAGGCCGCTGGCACCCCCTTCTGGGCGATGAACGCCGTGTACAAGTGGTTCTTTGCCCTGGGATTTGCAGGCATCGGCCTTTCCATCAGCATAGATGACATGAAAAAAAGCGGAGGCCTAGCCTTTCTCATAGGTTCGGGCGCCGCGACAGCCAAAATGATCCTCGGCCTCATTGCAGTACTGCTCATAGGAACGGAGCTCCTGAGGGTTACCGGGGGACACTGACGGGGGCAATAAACCCCCTTGCCAGGCGCAGAAGGAAGGTGGTTTCCTCTGCGCCTTTTTCCATGCTCAAATGTTCAGACACATCCTCTTGGCCGCAGACGGCCAGCCCCATACCGGTAAGGCAGTGGAATTATGCCTGAAAATAGCCAAAAAATCAGGCTGTTCGCTCAGTATAATCCATGTAATGGATCCATACCTTAAACAGTTTTATAATGAAATTTACGCTCAGGGCCGAAAGCAGTACCTGGAACATGTGGATGCCTGCCTCAAAAACGAAGCAGAAGAGCTGGAAAAAAACCTGAAGAAGGTCTTTGAACCCGCTGTCTCGGATCTTTCCTTTGTAAAGGCCTACGGGGACCCGGAAACGGAGATACTCAAGCTCCTGGATACAGGCACCTATGATCTTCTTGTTACCGGAGGGAAACTCCTGGCCGGCATAAAAAAGATCACCTCGTGGAACCTGCCCACCAGGCTTGAGATGAAAAGCCCCGGAGTGCCCGTGCTTGTCTGCAGAAAATGAACCCTCAGTAACAGAAAATCTTCCGGATTATAGATAGCCCAAGGGTTCGGGCTGAAAGTCCGGCAGAATACCCGAAAGATCCGGACAGGAAAGGTGCAGTTTCAGGGCCTCGGCAAAAATATTCCGGTAATCTATGCTGAAGTCCAGATAGCGTCCAAGATACAACCGGTCCGTTCCCAGGCCTGGCCACTGGCCGAACACCCCTCCCTTCACCCTGCCGCCAATGGCCAGCCACGCAGATGCATTTCCATGGTCTGTGCCGTGGCTGGCATTTTCCCTGACGGTCCGTCCGAACTCCGTCATTGCAAGGATCAGGACATCCTGCCTGAAGCTGCCAAGGTCCTTGTAAAAGGCTGCAAGGCCTTCTGAAAACTCCCTGAGCCTCCTGGCTTGCCTGGATGCCTGGTCGGAGTGTGTATCCCATCCGCCCGTGTCAATGCATACGACCTCGAGACCTATGCCCGACTTTATGAGCTGTGCCGCATTCATGAGCTGCCTGCCAAAACCTCCATCCGGATATTCGGCGCTGTTATCAGGGACGTAGTGACCTGTCCGTACCGACTCCATTAGGGACAGATTATCCAGCATGATACTGCCCTGCTTATGAAGCAGTTCAAGGTTTTTTCGTGGCTGTCCAACCGGCTCGGCAAAGATGTTACGAAGGTTTCTCCTCAACTCCTCCCGGAAATCCTCCCGTCCCCTTCCGAGAGAAGACGAAGACATATCGCTGAAAACCGCTGCCGACGCCTCTCCATGGAGAGAATGGGCGAGGCTGTCGCCAAACCCTGCGGCCCTCAAGGCTCCGGCAGCACCTTCATCCCGGGAAAGGTACCTGTTGAGCCAACCGGAATAGAGTTTGTGGTCGGACCCGCTTTCTATGATTATCTCGCTGTCAAAGTGGGAACGACTGGCATCCGGATAATGAACGGCTGGAAAGACTGCAACGGCCCCCTCCTGGTAGAGCTGGTAGAGACCCGGCATTTGCGGATGGAACCCGAAAAAGTTGTCCACGGCCAATGCACCCTCGCTTCCGCCAGGAGGAGGAATTGCCAGAGCAGGCCTGGCTGAATAATAACCGTCATCCCCAAAAGGCACGCAGAGATTGAGTCCGTCACAGCCGCCCCTTTGAAATATCACAACAAGGACCCTTCCTGGCACTGCCGCGGCCAGGGCCTGGACCGAAAAAGGACCAACGCGGCCCAAAACAGTGCCCATTGCAGCAGTACCCGTGAAAAGCAGTCTCAAAAAGTCTCGTCTGTCCATGTCATGTAATCCCGTGCCTTACTGGAGCTGATATTCCGGAAAACTGAAAAGCGTTGCCATGAGCCTCCTGAGCTTTTCATCTGACGAGGGATCATCCAGGTCAAAGCTTTCCGTGCCATGGCCCGTCAGACAATCGAGGAGGACTTGTCTTTCAAGGTCGGTGTAATCGCCTGAAAGTGCCAAGGATAAAACAAAATCGACAATCTCCTCCGGGGCCGTCAGGCCCGCCTCCTTAAACAACCTCCTGATGTCCACACTGCAGTATCTTTCGTTTCCGTCATTGAAAATGACCTGATTTACAAAAGAAAGCCGCAGGAGATACTGGTTCGAGTTCACCCATTTTTCTCCTGTCTCGGGCCAGCCAGTGGGAAGCGGGTAACGAAACAGCCTCATTCCAAGACGGCTCATTGCACGTCTTAGGTGTTCCGGTGAGGGCACTGCCTGAAGATTCCTCACAAGACCTGCAGTAAATTCCAAGGGGGTTTTCACCTTGTTGTGAAAATTTGCCGGGTCGTTAAATTCCCGTGAATGGAGTATCATGGAAACAACCTGCCCGATGTCCCCTTCTGTGGCCTGAAAGAACATGGCACACCTTTCCATCAGTTCATCCCGGGGTTCATCTGAGACAAGGTAGACCAGAAGCTTTTTGCATATGAAACGGGAAGTGCCCGGATGGTTTGCAAGGATATCCAGGACTTCCTGGCCATCCATTATCCCCTGGCCCGAGGGAATCACGTGTCCCAGGACGTGCTTTTCTCCATAGTCGTGTCTCCTCTCATCAAAGAAGAACTCGCCATCCTTTACGCGCCATCCGGTAAAGCATCTTGCAACTTCCACGATATCCTGTTGGGTATAACCGTTGTCCACCCCCAGGGTGTGAAGCTCCATTATTTCCCTTGCATAGTTTTCATTGGGATTTTCCTTGCGATTTGAGACATTATCCAGGAAATAGAGCATGGCGGGGCTCTTGGCGCTTATCTCGAGGAGGTCCCTGAATTTACCCAGGGCATTTTCCCTGAAGAGGCTGTTTTCCCTGAACTCGTATTCCACGTGATAATGCCTTGAAAAATCCGTACTGAAATGATTTTCCCAGAACCAGGTCATTACCTCCTGGAGCTGACGTTTGCTGTACAAACTGTGCACGAACTGCATGTATGCAAGATCTTCTTCCTTTTCAGGGACCAGGGAACCAAGGTGTTCTTCGAACCAGGAATCATCCACTGTCCATGGAGAAAGCTGGGAGGAAAGATATGCATCCGGCCCCACTTCTCCTATATAGTGGATAAGCCAGGCAGTAGCGCCAAAGGTGATCCTGTTTGCGAGCTGCCGGGAATTCAGGACAGTGTTCGTGGCGGTTACTGGTACAGACCTTGACACCCTGTTCCCTGCAATATCCGTGGCTGTAAGCTCAAGAATCATCTCTTGGCACCCGGGAAGCTCCTGTGCTGAATATGCAAGGACCCACTTTCCGGCATTTTTATCAACCCTGGCAATCTTCCTTGAGGATTCACCCTGTGAACCTCTGCATGAAAGGGCAGCATCCAACCTTTCGATCCCGGTGTTGTCCGAAATGTCTCCAAAAAAGACGAAACCGTTTCTTTCAAGGCCCTGACCAGGGCCGGGAAAACCCACATCCATGTTCGGTGCCTGGTTGTCGTTTACAACATCCAGGCTGAGGCTCGAGCTTGCCGTATTGTGGGCCCTGTCCAGGGCAATTGCAGTAACAGTTACAGACTCTCCTGCAGAAAGGTGGCCCGGTTCCACGAATAGATGCCACCTGCCGTCCATCTCTTCTGATACTGGCAAAAGAATGGTCTCGCCCGTGGGCCTGGAAATTTCCACATGGACGCCCTCTACCTTCTGGTTGTCGGTCACCCTTCCAGACAGCTCGAATCCCTGGGCCGGGACCTTTGAACCGTCAGTCCAATTGGAAATTCCAACCCACGGCGGCTGAGAGTCCAGGCTGTAATCCCCGTCCCGCGTGATAATGAATTGCACTTCTCCCTTCTGGGTGATCCATGGACTGTAATATTTTTTCTTGTTGTCAAAGGGATTTTCTGCCCTGACTGTATATTTGCCGCCCTGGCCAAGGCCGGTGATATCAAAAACAACCACTCCCTGTTGGTCGGTCATGCCGCTCTTTTTCCATTTGAGCTTCCCGTCTTCACCAAGCTGATAAAGGATCAGCTTCTGTCCGGCCATGGGAATATTTCTGTCTGCATCAAGAAGCGTTACGGGAATTGCGCCCACAAGAAAATCATAGCTGCCAGGAGCAGTTATTTCCCGGCTGTATACCGTACCCCCGTTAAATGGCTTGGAGTAGAGTACATAGGAAATTCCCTGGCCAAGTCCGTCGAGATCGAAAATTGCGGTGCCGTTAGCGTCGGTCTCATGGCTCATGGCCCATTTCAGTTTGCCGTCCGCCTGTTTGCGGGCCGCTGTCACCTTTAGACCAGGCAGGGTCTTCAGGGTGAGCGCATTTTTTACATGGACCACAAGGGGCCGATTACCAACCAAAAAGGTTATCCTGCCGCCAGAAGATATCTCCTGAGAATACTTGTAGGTGCCATCCTGGGGGCTTTTTGCAGCAAGCACATATGTTCTGCCATTTTCAAGGCCTTCAAGATCGAAGCGGATCAGCCCTTGTGCATCAGTCCTGCCGCTTGACTTCCATTTGTATTTTCCGTCCGGGAGCCTTTCCTTGGCTGTTACCTTGAAGTCCGGAAGAGGAGTACGGTCGGCCCCGTTTAGCACCAAGACCTCCAGGGCGCCCACAGGGAAGACAAAGCGCCCGGCTGCCTTGACCGGGCCACTGTAGGAAGTGATCCCGTTATAGACCTTTGCCGCAAAGACGAAAGTGCTTCCTGAACCCAGCCCTTCCAGGTCAAATATTACACTGCCGGCCTCATCCGTAGTTCCGCTGGCAATCCATTTCAGCTTTCCATCAGCCAGTTTTTTCTTTGCAGTCACCTTCGTGGAAGAAACGGGGGCTCCTGAAAGGGCATTTACCAGGACAACCTCCACTACTGCAGCAGAAACGCATGAGACGGGATGTAAAATAAAGCAGGAAAGACAGGTTACGAGGGACAAGACCGCCCTGATTTTGGAAATATTATTAAAAAATGACATCCTTTAATTTATAGCAAAACACGGACCGGAAACTTTTCCGGGCCGCCCGGCCACTACAGGCACATGCAGGCCCATAATCCTTAAACCCAAATTCTGCACTTCAAATGCCTGAGAAAAGGATTTTGTTTGAATAATTCAATGGTTGTCTCCAATCCATGCAGACAATCCGTTCACCCAAAAGGTGAAGTCTCATCCAACGTTATATCTCAGTCATTTGAAGTGCATAATCTGGGTTAAAAGAGCGCATGAAAAAACATACAAAAACCCGGACCGGAAAGAATCAGCGGCTCCATGATCCGGTGGCGGCAGCATTACCCTGGGGCAGGTTGCCAGGGAGGAATCATGCCACAAGAAGGAACTCACAGTCGGCATGAACAATGCACTGAATCCTCTCAAGGTTACCAAGTGCGCGCATTTCGACACTTTCCACTGTAAAATCGGGCTCAGGAGATGGAACATGAGAAAAAATTTTTTTATCCCTTTTTCTTTTTTTATGTTTTGCCTGTTACCTTTTGTGGCATTTTCTGTAACGGCATGGGCTTCTGTCTTTGAAGTTGGGCCCGGAAAACCAATGGCGAGCATTGGTGAAGTGCCCTGGGAAGCCCTGTCTCCCGGAGATACCGTGCTCATTTATTACAGGCCTGAACCCTACAGGGAAAAATGGGTCATAGACCGGGCGGGGACTTCATCCTCCCCCATCACAGTCAGGGGAATTCCAGGGCCAAGTGGCCACCTGCCGGTCATAGACGGCAACATGGCTGTTACACGGCAGCAACTTAATTTCTGGTCTGAGGAACGGGGCATCATAAACATCGGCGGATCGAATATGCCCGGTCAGTTCCCCCAGCACATCGTCATAGAGGGCCTCGATATCAGAAATGCACTGCCTTCCTGCTGGTTCAAGGACGATCACGGCCAGAAAAGATATTATTCAAAAAATGCTTCATCCATTTACGTGATAGAAGGCCAAGACATTGTCATAAGAAACTGCATCCTGCACGACTGTGCAAATGGCCTTTTCGCCTGCCATGCATCGGGAAACATCCTGGTTGAAGGCTGCCATATTTTCGATAATGGCATGGAGGGCAGCTACTACCAGCACAACAATTACACGGAAGCAAAAGGGATCACCTTCCAGTTCAACCACTTCGGTCCGCTACGGCAAGGTTGCGGAGGCAACAACCTGAAAGACCGGTCTGCCGGGACGGTGATCAGGTACAACTGGATTGAGGGAGGAAACAGGCAGCTGGACCTGGTTGACTCGGATTACCAGGAACTAATTGATCTTCCTTCATACAGGAAGACATACGTCTATGGCAATATCCTCATAGAAAGGGGCAACGAGGGTAACAGCCAGATAATTCATTACGGTGGCGACAGTGGAGACAGTTCCCGCTACAGGAAGGGGACCCTGTACCTTTACAATAACACCGTGATTTCCAAGAGAAATGGCAACACCACCCTTCTGAGACTTTCCAGCCAGGCTGAAACCTGTCTTGCAGCAAACAACATCATTTATGTGTCGGATTCCGGGAACCGCCTTGCTCTGCTAAACAGGGAAGGCACCCTGAAGCTTGAAAACAACTGGCTGAAGACAGGCTGGGTGAACTCGCACGAAGGATCGGGTTTTTCCGGCACGGTGCTGGACCTTGGAGGAAACATTGAAGGCAGCTTTCCCGGTTTTTCAGACTTTTCCGCCGGGGATTACACCCTTTTATCCTCTTCTGTCTGCAGGGACAATGGAGCCGACCTGACAGGGCAAATCCCTGGGGACATGAAGGTCTCTAGGCAATACGTAAAGCATCAGAAAAACCAGGCGCGGCCTTCAGACAGCATCATTGACATGGGAGCCTTCGAATTTGAAAGCCCGGCTCCGGGGAACAACCCTCCTGTCATTCTTTCGTTCAAGGCGGACAAGACCAGCACAGACAATCCCCGGACCAAGGTGGTCTTTTCCGCCGTGATCCAGGACCCTGACGGTGACCCGATTTCCACGGTGATTGATTTTGGCGACGGGCAAAAATCCACGGCACTTCCTGCAGGCCACTCCTACCAACTGAAGGGCGTCTACAGCGCCACCATTACGGCCTCGGATGGCAAGGGCGGCACGGACAAAAAAACTGTGACTGTGGTGGTGAATGACCAGCCCCCCGAGGCTCCAGAGGATGTAGAGGCCGAAACTCCCTGAGCGGGCACGTACAGGTCAGGATTCCTGCACCAGGGCCTTTAGCCTTTCTGCATACCGCGCCTTCAGGGCCTTGAGATACTCCGGATCTACCGGCCCCTTCCAGGACCTTACCTTGTAAAAACGCTTGGGGATGGTGATGGAGTCAGGGTCAAAACCAGTGGAGAACCTGGTTTTCCATCTGAGCCTCCGGATGTAAGAGGAAGTTTCCGCCATGTTTCCGGACAGCTCTTTGTATCCGAGAACATCGAGGCATTCCGACAGCACCTCCGGCCTGTAGACACCCCTAGCAAACAGGCAGGCCACCATGGATGTCAGAAAGGTCCTTGGGACCTCATCCTCCATGAGAAAATCCACCATTTTCTCCAGGTCACGCTCTGCATGTTTCTGTTCATACGAGTATGCCCCACTGTCAAGATGAGAATGCCTGAAACCAAGTGACTGGGCCGCAAAGAAAAGCTCTCCAGTGGCATAGCCTGCCATCTCTTGACCGAGCACGCAGGCGAATTCTCCGCCCCCGTACCTGTCTGCGGCCTTCAAGGTCCCCTGGCCCAGAAGCCTGTAAAAATCGTTGGCCGCTGTCCCGAGATAATATGCAGCCTTTTTGTAGGCCTCGGCGTTTCCGAAACCCAGGGGAATCAGGGTCTCCTTGGCTCCGATCAGCCCCCTTTCCGTTGCCTCGGTTGCCCATGCCAGGGCCACGCCTGCGGATATGACATCAAGCCCCACCCTCTCCATGGCATCCATGATATTCAGGACGGAAAAACAGTTGGCAACCCCGAGCATGCTGCCGGCAGCAAAAATGGGCTCGTAATCGTAGGCAACCTGCTTGTACATGTAGCGGTTGTCTTCCATGAACTTTTCCCTGACAAAACCCACATGGATACAGCCAACCGGGCATCCGGCGCAGGCAATGTTTCTCAAAAGCGCATCCCTGGCAAAGCGTTCCCCGGAAATGGCCTCGGCTTCAGGGTCTGAACTTGCCTGGAGGTTTCTCCATGGAAGGGATTCCAGGCTGTTAAGGGACATGATATTGGCAGGGGTGCCCAGGTCATGATATTTCTTCATCATTCCTGTATCAATGACCTGTTCGAACACCTTCTTGTAAAGATCCGCATATTCTCTGGACGCGGGATGATCAAGGGTTGAATCCCCGTTAATCACAATGGCCTTGAGGTTCTTGGCACCCATAACGGCTCCGCCGCCAAGCCTTCCGAAGTGGCGGTAGGTGTCGGCATTTATTCCTGCCATCGCCAGCCGGTTCTCTCCGGCCTGGCCTATCCTGAGGATGCTCCTGTGGCCGCTTGAGGCCTTGAACATGCTCCTCAGCACCTTTCCGGCACGGAGGACATCCATCCCCCAGAGGAACCCGGCAGGCTGGAGCTCGAACTTCCTGGAACCTATTGCCACGCAGCAGGGCCCGGCAGAGCGGCCCGTGATTACAAGGGCGTCAAGGCCCGCAAAGGCCAAAGAAAGGGCAGAGCGCCCGCCCGCATGGCTTTCGGTGTACTGATCGTGATATGGAGACTTGAATGCACAAACGGTCTTGCTCATGAGGGGGAAATATCCCGTCAGGGGACCTATTGCAAATATGAGAGGCTGTTCCGGATGGTCCCATGGCCTGTCGGCAAGGCCGTATTTTCCAAAGATCAGGGCAGCAAGTCCGCTTCCACCTGCCACATCGTCTCTTCCGTCAAGCCTTTGTATCTCCGCCTTGCCCCTGGACAGATCCACCTTCATTATCCTGAAATGATCTCTCATGGCAGGGCCTCCCTGGACAACGATTCAGAAACTCCTTTTCCAGGAGGCACTTCCACCAGTTCCAGGCAATCATGCGGGCAAAACCTCACGCAGCGGCCACAATGAATGCATACATGGGGCATTCCGGAAACATCCAGAAACACGGCGTTTACCGGGCATGCCTCTGCACAGTTTCCGCACCTGATACACGCATCCCTTTTTACCTTCACCCCTCCCCCCTTGCGCTGGCTGAATGCGCCGGTAGGACAGACCTCCACACAGGGTGCAGGATCACATGCAAGGCAATAAACCGCCTGGAATCCCGTGGAAAGGCCGCCGGAGCTGTGAATCCTGATACCAGAGTTATCCCAGGACGTATTCTTGTGGACAAGGCGCGAACAGGCCAGGGAACAGATATGACAACCTATGCAGCGTTCGATCTTTGTGGCAGCAAGTACTTTCATGACAAGTATCCACTCCTGGTTTCAAAAGATGGCAAATAAAGGCCGGAAGACAAAATTCAAACAAAAAGGCATATTAACGCAGCCTCTCTTGCTTGAAAAGCCAAAAGCCCCTTACACTCCACCGCGACAAATTTATATTAAAATGACCAAAACATGATATTATAAAAAAGTGACCCAAAAAAATCGGGGCGGGGATAAAAGGTGAACGAGAATACAAACAGGGCCTATTCGGAACTCAAAAGGGCCAAGATACTGGCAACCTGTTCTATTGCGGTAAATCTCTTTCTGGCTGTAATAAAGGGATATTACGGGATAGTAACAGGCAGCCGGGCGCTTCTTGGGGATGCAATCCACTCTGCCACGGATGTCGTTGGCTCCCTGGCGGCACTGATCGGCATTTGGGTTGCCGGAAAGAAACACCCTTCCTTCCCCTATGGCCTGTACAAGGCGGAAACGCTGGCCACCCTGGTGAGTTCTGCGGCCATACTCCTGGCAGGATACGAAATCGCAAGGCGCGCACTCCTGGGCCCTGTGATTCAGCCGGACGTCTCCCTTGCCCTGCCGGTCACCCTCTTCTGCCTGGCAATATCCCTGGGTTTCGGCCTGATGCAGATAAGGGCAGGCCGGAAACTGGGCTCTCCCGCACTTGTTGCCGATGGCAAAGATTACCTTGCAGACAGCCTTTCCACCGGCATTGTCATCCTGGGCCTTGCCATAAACTATCTCGGGTTCAACGTGGACAGGTGGGCAGCAGCCCTGGTCGCCATCTTTGTATTCCGCGCCGGAGGTACACTGCTCATAGAAGCCATCCGTGAACTCCTGGATGCCTCCATTGACAGGGAAACCGAAAGGGAAATCATAAAGCTTGTGGAGTCCGACCCCGCGGTCATCCGGGTCAAGAAGACAATGAGCAGGACGGCTGGGGGACGGTTTATCGTTGACATGGATATCGTCCTGAAAACCAAGTCCAGCACAGTTGCCGACAAGGTGGCGGACAGGATAGAAAATGAAATCATAACCAATTTCCCCCGGGTTGTTATGGCCAGGGTACGGCCTCATTTTGCCGAATCGGAAGAATTTATAAGAATCACCCCGGTAACCGGGCCTGAAGGGAAAATAGCCGACCATTTTGCCAGGGCACCGTGGTTTCTCGTGGAAACCCTGGACCCGGACACGTGGAAGGCAAAGGGGCGACGGCTTATCGAAAACCCCTATAAAGACGTGGAAAGAAAAAGGGGATTCCTGGTGGGCAAGTGGCTTCTTTCCCTGAAACCGGACCAGGTGTTAATTGCCAGGACCCATGGCGGAACTGCCGAGGCACTTTTAAAGGAAGCGGGTGTCCAGATCCTTTCCGCCCGGGAAGAACCAGGGCCTTCCCCGGCCCCTGAAGGTGAAGAACGGAAAGATTAAATCGGGGTTCTGGAAGGAGTTCTTCAGTCTGTAAAAATCTCCAGCACCTCGTAAGTCCTGGTTCCGGACGGGGACTGGAACTCTACTTCGTCGCCCTCCTCCTTGCCGAGAAGAGCCCGTCCCAGGGGGGACATGATGGAAATCTTTCCCTCTTTTATCTCGGATTCGTCCGGCCCCACCAACTGGTATACTACTTCCTCCCCGGTATCCACGTTCTCAAGACGCACCTTTACTCCGAAGACCACCCTGTCACATGACTGGTTCTTGCAATCTATCACCTCTGCTGCTGCCAGCTTGCTGTTGAGATACTGTATCCTGGCCTCCAGCTGACCCTGCCTTTCCTTGGCCGCATGGTATTCCGCATTTTCGGAAAGGTCTCCGTGCGCCCTGGCTTCCTCGATTGCCTTGATCACCTGGTAACGTTCAACGCGTTCCAGTTGTTCCAGTTCATTTTTGAGTCGTTCATATCCTTCAGGTGTAAAAGGTGTCCGCTCCATCCTCAAATCCTCAGATTATTGCTATTTAAATCATTAAAAAAAGACCGCCATGCAAAAACAGGCAGTCTCTTTTTGATGCTTGATAGCATCGGGATTAAAATAACAAAAACCGGCGGGATTTCAAGCTGAAATTAACCAGCGCTCCGGGTAGATCATCAGGCAGCCTTCAAAAATCAGGGATTCTGCTCAAGGACAAGAGGAAAGATAGCAGCAGACATGTAGCTGTTATTTCGAGGATTATCTTTTGAGGGCAATGACGTCATCGGGCAAAAGGAGTGTCTTTAAGAGATGGCCCCAAAATTCTCAAAAGGATTCCGATTCACCTGTGGGGTGGAACATGACAGCGAAGATTTATACAATTTTCTGAAATCATTGAAACAATATTTTATTATGTTCGTTTATGCACAATCCTGGCAACGGGCTCACACACCTGCGGGCGGTCCCCTTGAAAAACAGACTCTGCGCTGTCTTGCAACACTTGCAAAATGATCACAAAACCATGAAGAAAAAGATCGGGAGCATCCTTTTCACACAGCGTAGGCTGCACCAAGCTTAAAGATTTTTCAGAAATTTCTTGGAGGTTCTGCCTGACCTCCTCTTCATGATACGCTCGAAAAGGTCCTGAAGTTTTTTATTCGGCCCTATACCCAGCTCTTCTTCGAGCTGTCTACTGCAAAGCCTGAAAATCTCCACCGCCTTCAAATCGTTTCCCATCAGCACGTAAAACTTCATTAAATTCAAATACGCCTCTTCATCCCAGGGATCAAGACCGATTACACGGTACATTGCAGAGATGCATTTATCCATGTCTCTCCTTTGAAAATATATTTCCCCCATGTTCTTGAGCACCCGGATAAACACGAGACGCAATCTTTCCCGTTCTTCTGCGCACCAGTCCGAATATAAATTTTCAGGCAGCAGATCGTCCCCGTAAAGCTCAAGTGCCCTTTCCAGGTGTATGGATGCGCGCGCGGTATCCTCTTCCCTGACGAATACGAATCCTTTTTCAGCCTCGTGTTCAAACAGACGGATATCAAGGGTTGAACCCGGT
Organism: uncultured Thermodesulfatator sp.; assembly: GCA_964478865.1. Lineage (GTDB taxonomy): Bacteria > Desulfobacterota > Dissulfuribacteria > Dissulfuribacterales > QOAL01 > QOAL01. The sequence continues at coordinate 3,785 of CAYZJS010000023.1, read as the reverse complement.
GGCAGGCTGAGCCTGTACGTCTTGTTGATGCAGAGGATATAGCGGGATTTCGCCCTTGTGGTCAGCTCCGGTTCCAGTGCGGAACGTATGGCCGTGACCGCACTCCATAATCCCGATCTGGCCTTTTGAGGATCAGTTTCCGGCCACAGTATGTCCAGGAGCTGCTCCTGAGTAAAAACCGTATCTGCATGAAGACATAAAAACTTGAAAAGATCCTTGGCAGTTTGTCTCTTCCATAGGGCATCGGCAATAACAGTATTACCCCTTTTCAGAACAAAATTTCCAAGTAGTCGGACATGAAGAGGCTCTGGAGGAAGTTTCCAGAGCTTTTCCGCCATATTTTTAAGCCTTTTTGCCGTGCGTGTAGTCCCCAAGCTTTTCACTGCTCTGGGAATATGCACCAGGGCAGGCCTATAGCCCATTTTCTGCCAGTGTGCACAAATCCTCATCTTCAAATCCGGAGTGCACTCATGAAAGAGATCGACCAGCGCATCACAGCCACTTTCACCCCATGCATGCCACAGATCGAAGAGATAATCTCGCTCGATGCCTTGGCGCAGCGCCTTCAGTGAAAGCCCCAGACCATCTATATACGGATCAGCGGTCAACAAAAAACCTTGATCCTTTTTCCTGATGCACTCGAAGGCCCTGGAAAAATCAGCCTGGTTTTCCTCTGATTCCGTCTCTTCACAGACCACGTTCAAGTAAAGCAAGGACCTGATTCCCCTGTGCGCCACAGACCATTTCCTGCAGGATGCCGCAACCTTCTGAAGGAGATACATGACCTGCAGAATATCAGGAAGATCCCTTCTTATGGAAAAGGCCGTGAAGCCTGTAAACGCTTGAAGAAGCAGCATATCCCTCTGGCTTGCCAGATTCCATGCCTGCTGTAGCGCACTTGCCCTGTTAAAAGACTCGGATGCCAGCCGTGCCTCGACCAGCCTGCAGAGCACCTCCACCCAAAGTGTGGGATCGCTGGTCTTTGCCTCATCGGCATGTTCAAGCCATCTTCCAGCCTCTTCCATATTGCCGGATTCCGACAATGCGAAGGCCAGAAAGGCCATGCTCATTGCATGAACCGATCTGTTTGTGGCCCTGGATACGGCCTCGGCCTCCCGGAACCATGACAAGGCCTCTGCATATTGATGCAACTCCAGTTTCAAGACCCCCTTAAAGACCAGTGTCCAGGCAAGACGTTTTCTCGGATCGGTCCTTTTGAAAACCGTAATGCTATGGTCCAGGATTTTTTCACTTTCCTCAAACTCCCCCTTCTCAAGATTGTAAAAAGCTGCCTTGGGTGCTGTCAGATAACAGCGTGTGGCCTCGTCTATGGGAAGAAATCTGGACTTTGCTATCCTGTTGATCTGCCGCCATCTTTTCCCGCATTCCTCAAAACGGCACAACTGGTGCAGAGCTATGGCCTCAAAAACCATTGCCTCCGCCCTGTACCTGCTGAATATTTTCGATTGTCTTGCAAGGCCTGCGGCAAGTTCTTCAGCCTCCCGGGCCTTTCCGTTCAATAGGAGCACCTCGCACAACCTGCAGCCCGCTTCCATTCTTTCATTGGATCCCTGACGGAGACAGTCAAAGGCGTCGGACAAGGCGGTCTCGGCCTGGAGCAGCTGCCCGAGATAAAGATGTGCCATTCCCCTGATTAAATACAGCCTGGGGAATTTCCTCATAAGAGGCCCGGGAATCGAATCGATCCAGCCGATAAGCTCCTGAGGCAGGCACGTTTCCAGCCACTTTCTCTGGTGGGCCAGGATCAGCCTTATAACGTCGTGCCACCGTCCCATGATCACGTAGTGGTGGACAGCCCTGTCGATTTGGCCATCCTGCTCAAAAAATTCCGCGGCCCGTTCATGAATGCCCATCAACATATCATCCCCGAGAATGGCAGGGCTGATCTGTTTTAAAAAGCTACTGAAAAGACTTGAAAAACGCAGATGCTCTTTGCCCGATGCCAAAATTGCTCGATCGGAAAAAGGCATGCCTGTTAACAGGGAGCAGACTTCATCCGGATGTACCAGAGGCGAAAAAAGCCTCAGGAGTTCAAGGTCAAATGGTTCTATGCAGGAAGCAATGCAAAGGGCGGTCTGCATTTCCGGTCCCAGGCTGCTGAACACCTCATATTGCAGATAATCAAAAAGATCCCCGGAAACAACAGCCTCCATTGCAATGTGTCCTGGCCTGTCCCTGATGTCCAGGCTTATCAGGGCAAGGGCAGCCGGCCAGCCCTTTACCCTGTCCAATATCTTATCCGCAAAGGCATCTTGCAGATCCGGCACATTTTCATGTAGAAACTGCAATGATTCCTGCCTGTCGAAACAGACATCTGCGTCCCTGAGGCTTGTCACCCTGCCCTGCACTTTAAGAGCGGGGATCTGCTTGAGTTCCAGCGAGGTACGCGAGATCAGCACCAGGGACAGAAAAGACGGTAAACGATCCAGAATGATTGAAACCACATCCTGCCAGCCGGTTCTACCAGCGATCAGGTGGCAGTTGTCTATGACCATAATGCCGGGGCTGGAACCTTCCACAGCCAGCTTGTCCAGAAGTTGATTTGTTACGTTCAGCGCATCGAAATCCTGGCGGCTGACCTGCTCGTGTTCATGCCGTTCGCAGAGATCCGGCCACAAACGGCAAAAGGCCTTCTCAATGGATTGAACGAAAATAACGACATCAGAACCAAGCCTCTTCAAATCTATTGCAACCGCCGGCTCTCCGAGTTCACGCACCAGTTGATCAACCAGCCAGGTCTTCCCTGTACCGGGACCGGCAGTCAAAAGCAGAAGTGTACCGGGACAAAATTCCCGTGTCAGCCGTTCGAGCAGCCTGGTTCTTCTTATTTCCGTAAGGCCCTGTCTGGTGCCGTGCCGGATATTTGAAGAAAAGCCCATGTTCTCGAACCCTTTCAGGTTCCCTGCCTTTCTGAAAAAGAGATATTGAACTTCCGTTCCCGTCCCTAATCACAATACACAAAGGGACCCTCTAAAGATGCCGTGTGTCAGCTTAAACCTGTGTTAGGTGAAAAAAATAGCCGCATGCCCCTTGCCGATATTTAAAGTATTATTTGCTGGATGCAACACAAAGGCATCAGACCAAAGGATCAGTTAGAGGAATTCTACAATCCCTTATTATCATAATTAAATTCTATGTAAAAAAAAGCCTTTCTTTGTCAGTAATTTGTCAGTTTCTCATAGTACAAGTCATCGAGAAAAACGGGATATTTACTTAAAACAGTGTCTGTCTTTAAAAAACAGGGATTTTGTTCAAAGACAAGGCGCACGAGAAAGATAACCCCTTGCATGTCGCTGATATCTTGAGGATTGCCTTTCGAGGGCAAGCCGTTATCGGACAAAAGAGCAATTTTTATATCTTGTAGCTCACAGGTTTGCTGCAGAGGCAGATACGCAGCACCTTTTTAGTGAATAACACTTTATTACAAATTGGACGGCAACTAACTAAATTATCCAGGTAAATCTTTTTCTCTTTTTTTGTCATGACCCAGCATAAAAGCAACGGGTTCCGATAAAGGCGGACGGGTCTTCGAGACCAGCGGGCAGTGAACCGGGGATGATGTTGTGAGGAAAAAGGAACTGTTTCTCGTTGAGATAATGGTGGATAATGAAGAGCAGACCCTCCAAAGATCTCAAGCGCAACAAAAGCGTGGAGGTGATTGCGGTTACACCATCGTTCAGGGATATATACGGCATCACCATGGCATACGGCCGTTTCATACATGCGTCCGATGCTGAACAGGGCGCGAGGGTCTGTGTTATCGG
>CAYZJS010000022.1:0-27049 GCA_964478865.1 uncultured Thermodesulfatator sp. | reverse complement strand
ACGGCCCGTTACATCATGGAGGCCAGAAGCGAGACGCCCGCCATGGTCCCATCAGCAGTAACAATGGCCCTCGTTGCGGCAGCCGGGGCCGTTTTCTCGTTAACGGCCTTCCTTGTAAAATTTGGGAAGATCCAGATCCTGCTTTCCCTTGCAAGTGATGCAAAGAGGCCAGAAATACTGACATCCTTCCTGGAAAACGCCCCGTCCTTCATTCCGGTGTTCCTGATCCTTTTTATTGCAGGCATTTCCGGCCTGTATTTTTCCGCCAAAAACATGAAGATGCGAAACAGCCAGGGAATCCTTGCCGCCTTTGCACTCCATGTCTCGGTCATCTTCCTGGTTTCAGGGCTGGTAATTCTTCCTGAAATATACCGCCAGAAAGATGCAAGAAGGTTTTGTAAAAATGTCTCTCAAATAGTGGCAGACAGCCCTTTGTATTACTTTGGTTTCTGGGATGAGGAATGCTCTTTTTATCTCGAGAGACGAATAAACCGAATCTTTCCACGAGAACTGATAAAAAGAGTCAAGGGCAAGGAAAGGATCTTTTTAATCGTAAGGCCAAAGGATCTCAAAAAACTCCAGGATAGCAACTTGAGTTTCCCTTTTGAATACAAGAAAGATTCCCCCCTGCTAAGGCCCTTGATACTGCTTTCGAATAAGTGCTCATAGGGCCCTAAGCGTATCACCTAGAGCTTGCTGTTGCCCAAGAAACTCCTGTCATAGACAAAATCCAACCGAACCTCGGACCATTTTGCCGGCTATCGGCCGATTTTGGATTAAAGCCCTCGTCTTTTTTTCACCGATAAAGAAATAAGGACGAAACGATTATGATGAATACAATGAAAAACAATTTGGCCAGTGAAGAGGCACGGCACAAGATTGCGGAACTGGAATACCTGCCTGCACCAAGCCCCATTGTGGCAAGGCTCCTTGCATCTATAACCGAAAAGAATACCACCTTCCAGGACATAGCCTCCATAATAGAGTCCGATGCCGCCGTCACGTCCCAGTTATTGAAGATAGCCAACAGCGCCTATTACGGCTGCAGGAACGAGATACAGGATCTGAACAGGGCGGTTATGCTCATAGGCATCCAGGAGGTCCGGAACCTGTGCCTGGCAATATGCCTGGTGAACCAGTTCAGGCCCCAACTCCTGCCTGAAGGTTTCAAGCTTTACACCTTCTGGACCCATAATCTCATGACCTCTTTTTGTTGCAGGGAAATTGCCAGGGAAAACCAGTGGCTCCAGGAAGACGAAAGCTACCTTTTAGGGCTGCTTCATGACCTGGGGCGCCTTGCAAGTGCGGCCAGCATGCCCGGAAGGTTCAATTCTATTGTTTTGATGAGCAAGAAAAAGGACATTCCTTTGAGCATTGCCGAAGAAGCCCTGGGGTTACCTCACACGGAAATAGGAAAATGGCTGGCAATAAAATGGGGATTTCCGGGAAAATTGAAGGCCGTGATGAGATACCATCATGATCCTCTTTCATCCATTCGCTATTCCAGGGAGTGTTCCGTGGTCCTAACAGCTGCTTACGTGGCAAAACTACTGGAATTCCCTGAGAAAAAAGAAGATCTTGTAAAACCTGACCCCAAGATAGCCGCGCTTGCAGGAATAGGGATGAACGAGATTGATTCCCTGGCCCAAAAGGCCGAAAAGATTCAGGAAGAAGTTTACCAGCTCGCCTCGGTCCTTACAGGGCAAAAATAGGGCTTGGCACCAATAATGAAGCTTGATTCTGAACATATAGATCTGGCGAAAGTCCAAAAGACCATTCTGGAAATGGAACACGACCGCATGGGGCACATGGAAGCCCTGGGTATCGTACTGCGGCTGATCGAACTCAACCCGGGTGACTATTCCATCCAGGAGCTCTGCGGGATTCTCATTGATATACTGGCAGAAGAGACTTCCTTTGAAAACATCTCCCTGTTGTTATATGACCCCAAGAAAGAAGTCTTGAAACTTGCGGCAGCAAAGGGACTTCACCAGATTTTTACGGAGATCGATGATGACCGCAATTACAATAAAGATCTCTACTTCCGGCGGGGCAACAGCATAGCATGGAGCGTCTTTGACTCTCAGCAGCCGCTGTTCATAGAAGACAGCTCCCAAGACACGATCCCGCAGGTTGAAAATGCAAAATTCGTCCCTGCCTCCCTTGCGTGCCTGCCCATTTCATCCAAGGGTGTACTGAATCTCAGTTCCTCCAAAAAAAGGAAATTTCCAAACCATCTCAGGCGTAATCTCATAATAATAACCCAGGTGATGGGGCATATTTTACAGGAAAAACAGTTTCACGAACTCCTCAACAACAGTCATTACCATATCCAGAACATAGTTGAAGCCAACACCAGGGCCATGGCCCAGCGTGGAGATGGCGGCAGGCAGAACATAGAATACCTGGAGGCCGCCATAGACAGTGCCCCCCAGGGGATCTGCCTTACGCAGGCGTCTGGAGAAATCACCAAGGTAAACAGGGGCCTTAGAAAACTCCTGGGCTGTGATGAAGAAACCATTTTAAAGGAGGGCCTGGGCAGATTTTTCTTCGACGCCACGGCATTCCTCTCATTGTCAAAGGCCATCAAGGCGGAACATTTAGCCAAATTTTCCGGAATAAGGCTTATAAGGCCCGATGGCACCACGTTCCTGGCAGATATATTTTTCCATCCCATCATTGACAAAAATGGCAGGAAGCAGGGTGGTATAATAGTAATTCACGATATCTCAGACCAGCACAGGGATTCCGAGCGCAGGATCCGGGAAGAGAAACTGAGGGCACTCGGGTCCATGGCGGCTGGGATTGCCCATGATTTCAATAACCTTCTCATGGCAATTCTAGGCAATGTAGAACTCCTGCAGCTGGATCTGAAGGGCACCCCCTATGAAAAACGCCTGAACAACATCGAGCTTTGCGTGCAAGACGGCGCAAAGACCATAAAGAGGCTCCAAAGCTTTGTAAGACACACCCATACTCCCAAGACTGAAAATGGCCAGGCCACATGCGTGGCACACATTATTTCCGAGGCCATAGAACTTACCAGGCCAATGTGGAAGGACAGCTGCCAGAAAAAGGGCTGCCTTATAAAAATCGAAACAAATCTGGACGAATCCGTCATGACGGACATCCCAGGATATGAACTCAGGGAAATCCTCACCAACCTGATACTTAACGCAGTGGATGCCATGCAAAATGGAGGAAAAATACGCTTGAGCACCTATATCAGGGATTCAAAGGCCGTTATTGAGGTAGCAGATAACGGATCAGGCATGGACTCGGAAACCAAAAAACATATTTTCGACCCCTACTTTACCACCAAGGAGGTTGGGAGCTCCGGCCTGGGCCTGAGCATAGTCTACGGCCTGGTCACGAATGCCGGGGGCACAATCGAGGTGGAATCAGAGCCGGGCCATGGAACCACCTTTTCAATAACACTCCCCTGCCACTGTTCAAGTGAGAAAAAAGCAAATAAAAACAGGAACAAGGTCCAGGAGGAGCAGGGAAAGCAACTCAGAATACTTGCAGTGGATGACGAAACACAGATAGTAGAACTGATACGGTTGATGTTGAAGGAAGCAGGGCACCAGGTGGTATCCTGTAGTGACTCCATCAAGGCCCGGGAAATGATAAAAGAAGAGAAATTCGACCTTGTCCTCACTGACCTGGGAATGCCTGGAATAAGCGGGTGGGAGATTGCACGGGCCGTGAAAGAGAAAAACCCCGGAACCCCCGTGGTCCTCATGACTGGCTGGGGAGCTGGTTACGAAGGCAAGGATCTTTCAGACAAGTGCGTGGATGAAGTCATCTCGAAACCCTTCAGGATGAAAAACATCCTGAACGTCCTTGGCAGGCTTTTTCCCGAATCCTGATTCCGGCCTCATCCCGGTAATAAAAATCGCACGAGCCGGCCTTGAACCAAAATCGGCAAAAAACCGGCTGGCCAATTCCAAAATACGGGCCGGGAGAAAGCCCTGTAAACCAAGCGCAAAAAGAGGTGCCGGGCAGGCACGCTCTTTCCAATTCTATTTAAGGGTATAAAGCCCAAGGTCTGGACAGGGTACCTGAACCTTGGGCCATCAGTTTGCCTGAAGGCAGAATTTTCGTGAGTGCAATAGCTTCCTATTTGCCCAGTTCCTCGGCCCCCTGCTCGAGATTGTGCCACAAAGTGAAGAGCAGGTCCTTGAGCATCTTGACCTCGTCCGGGCTCATGCCTTTGATGGCTATCTCGTGCACCTCCCTTCCCTTCTGCATCAGGAGCTCTTTCATCTTTTCACCTTTTTCAGTAAGAAAGATGTGAAATGCCCTCCTGTCTTCTGGCACGCGGCGTCTTTCTATCAGGCCTGCTTCTTCGAGCCTGTCCAAGGTCCTGACAAGGGTAGGACTTTCAATATAGAGCCGGTGGGCAAGCTGTGTCTGCGTAAGTCCCTGCTCTTCAAACAGCTTGGTCAGGACACAAAACTGGGCTCCGGTCAGATTGAATTCCGACAGTTTGTGATCCAATACCTTTAAAAAGGATTTCACCAGACGGTTTGCTATGAACCCGAGACAATTGTCCACGCTGAATGTAAACTCTTCCTTACTTTGTTTGATCTTTGCCACTTTTCTTCCTCTTTTCTCTTATGGTATTCAGTATCTTTTCTATAACTTCATCAAAACCCAAATTTGTGGAATCTATTACGAAGGCATCTTCTGCTGCCCTCAAAGGAGCAACCTGCCTGTTACTGTCTGCTTTATCACGTTTTTTAATTTGTTGCAATATAATTTCATGCTTTATAATATTTTTTCCCTTCTCCGCCAGTTGTGCGGTACGCCTACGGGCCCTTTCCTCGGGAGAAGCAGTTAGAAAGAACTTGAAATCTGCCTCGGGAAATACCACCGTGCCCATATCCCTTCCCTCGGCAACTATATTGCCGGTACGGCCCATCTTCCGCTGCAGCGCGGTAAGTCGCTGGCGTACTGGCGGAAAGCGAGAAACAGCAGAAGAGGCCTGGTCTATCTCCGGTGTCCTTATGAGACGGGAGACATTTCTTGAATCGATGTAAACTGCACCATTTTCAAGGCGTATTTCCACGTCTTCGAGGTGTTCCAGCACCTGGGCCTCATCATTTATATCGACCCCTTTTTCCAGCATGTAAAGGGCAAGAGCCCTGTACATGGCTCCACTGTCAAGATAGGTGAAACCAAGTGCCCTTGCCACTGCCTTGCTAACTGAACTCTTACCTGCCCCGGCAGGTCCGTCAATGGTAACAATCACCTGAAATTTAGTTTCCTCAATATCCAAAACCTGTCGTCTAGCCCCAGCTGGAGAAGAAGCTAGCGAAAAAAACACCCCGGTTCGCAGCACCGGAAAAACAACGGCCCCAACTATACACTTTTTTTCAATTAGCTCAAGAATACTTCTTCATGATATTTTTAATTTTTTTTGATATCATTTTCACAAATCAAGCTTTTACCCGGAACTATGGCAATGTAATCATCATGCTGGAGATATTCAAAAATCATTAAAAAATTTCCCTGAAGGAACTTATCGTTTATGTTCGATAAAAAAAATGTAAAATTTTCCAGGCATTTTATTATTTGCCTGTGATTCTCCCCGTAAAAATATCCACGGGATAACCAGAAACGGTTGAAAAATTCCCACGACATGTGTTCGTGGAAGAAGGCACGTGAAAAGATGTGCGGGATAGCAGGAATAGTTTCAGCAACAAAAAAAATCTACAGAAACGATTCAAATCTTGAAAGGATGATAGGTGCCCTTCATCACAGGGGCCCGGATGAATGCGGACTCTTTTTTGACGACAAATGTGCCATGGGCATGTCGCGTCTTAGCATCATAGATCTTTCAGGGGGCAGCCAGCCTATTTCAAACGAAAATCAGGACCTGTGGATAGTGTTCAACGGAGAAATCTTCAATTATCCGGAACTGAGAGCCGAGCTCAAAAAGATGGGCCACCAGTTCAGGACCAGGTCGGATACCGAGGTCATTATCCACTGTTTCGAAGAATACGGGCGGGATTTCGTTCACCACTTGAACGGTCAATTTGCCGTTGCCATCTGGGACAGGAGACTTGATCGCCTTGTCCTGGCCAGGGACCGTGTGGGCATACGACCTCTTTTTTATGCACTGTCAGGCAACAGGCTGATTTTCGGTTCCGAAATGAAGGCCATATTTGCACAGGGGGATATCAAGCCCGAGATAGAGCCGCAAGGCCTGGCTGACATCTTCACATTTTGGGTCAACATCCCTCCGGAAACCATATTCAAGGGCATCAGAGAACTTCCGCCCGGGCATGTCTTGAGCTTTGACCCTTCAGGAATGGAGATAACCAGGTACTGGGATTACACGTTTCCGGAAGACCGAGATTTCCTTCAGGAGTCAGAAGAGGGCACAGAAGAGGCGTTGAGGGAAATGCTCCTGGATGCGGTAACCCTCAGGCTCAGGGCCGATGTGCCAGTTGCAGCATACCTTAGCGGGGGCCTCGACTCTTCCATTATATCTGCCCTGGTGAAACGATATCACAACAACGATCTCATAACCTTTTCCGTGGCCTTCAAAGACCAGGGATTCGACGAGCGGGCCTTTCAGGAAACAATGGTCAGGCAGATCGGCACAAACCATTACAGCGTTGAGGTAGGCACTGAAGAAATTGCAGAAGATTTTGTCCACGTGGTCTGGTTTGCAGAAAAGCCTCTTATGAGAACAGCACCTGCACCACTTTTTGCCCTGTCAAGATGCGTAAGGGAGCACGGGATAAAGGTGGTGCTCACCGGGGAAGGTGCAGATGAATTCCTTGGCGGCTACAATATCTTCAAGGAGGACAAGATCAGGAGGTTTTGCGCCAGGATGCCCGGCTCGCAGTGCAGGCCCCTTCTCTTTTCCCGTCTTTATCCATACATACTAAAATCCGAGGGTGCCATTAATCCTTTCTGGCAAGCTTTTTTCTCAAGACACATGGAAAAAACTGAAAACCCCTACTATTCCCATCTCCTCAGATGGGAAAACACGGCCCACATCAAAAATATATATCTGCCCCGGATAAAGGAGAATTTTCACCTGGAAACTCAGCTTTCAAGACTTGACAAGTATTGCTCGCCGGACATCATGAAGTGGCATCCCCTGAACCGGGCGCAATACATCGAGGCCTTGCTGTTTCTAAATGGTTACCTCCTTTCTTCCCAGGGAGACAGGATGATGATGGGAAATGCAGTAGAAGGACGCTTCCCCTTCCTGGACCACAGGCTGATAGAGTTCACCGCAAGGATAAATCCCGAACTCAAAATAAGAGGGTTGAATGAAAAATATATCCTGAAAAAGGCGTTTTCCTCCATAATACCAGGGAAGATTGCCAAAAGACCGAAACAGCCCTACAGGGCACCCATTACCGAAGTATTCCTGGGTAACAGGCAAGACAACCTTCTGGAAGACCTGCTATCCCCGGAATATATCAAAAAGTATGGATACCTGAACCCCAAGGCCATGGAACGGCTGAAAAAGAAAGTAAGCCGGACCAGGGAAAAAACAACTGCCAGGGACGAAATGGCCCTGGTTGCCGCAGGATCAACCCAGCTGTTACACTATCATTTCCTGGAAGTATTCGATTCACACGAATTCCGGCTTCCTGAAAGGCAAAAGCTGGTGGACCTGACTACTGAAAATCCGTAAGAGGATTACCGGCAACACTCGTTTTCAGGGCCGCCCTTTTTAATATTGCGTTCGGCGGCCCTTGAAAAAACGATTCTGCTACCAGGGAAGATCCAGGCTGTCTATGAGCTTCAGCATTTCCCGGATGTCCTCCTGGTCCGGATGCCCCTTGGCCTTTTCAGCATCCTTCACCCAGGCGGGTTCGGGTGTCTGCTGCCTTGCTTCATTTAGCTTGTCTTCAGGCACTTCTCCCTGGCAGTCGAATTCACCAACTATCCTTGCCCTCCTTGCCAGGTCTCTGGCCTTTTTCATGGCGCCTTTTACAGTATCGGAACCCCTCTCGGAAGCATGCGTGGCAAACAGGAAGACCTGGCAGTCATCCACTATCTTTTTCAGGTACTCCTGGATTTCCCGATCTGGTTCCCCGTTTTCTATCCTGAATCCTGCGGCAATAAAGGTAAAATCCCCGGGGTCAGGGGCCTCTGAAACAGGTGCTATCTGCTTTTCACCGGGGATATGCTCGTAGAGGGCCTCAGCCAGTTTTTTCGTGTTCCCAGTCCTTGATGAATAGACCACTAGATTTTTCATCTTCTTTCCCCCCTTTTCCTGTCCAGAAATTTGAAATCCGAAACTCTTCGACATCCCTTGGCCAAGCTAGATAGGCCAGAACGGCATGTCATATTGCCATCCTATTTAAACTAATAAACACGATTCCCATCAAATAAAGGCATTTTCACACTTTTCCACCCCGAAGCACTGATCCAAATTAAAAGATTACTAGACAAGGATAAATTTTCCTGCCGAAACTCCATTATCCAGGATGAAAGTCATGTTAAAAATCTCGAACTCGCATTGAAAACTAGAGCCTATCTACTTATTGTCTGGTATAGGTAAGGCCCTTTTTCAAAATTTGGAGCGGTGGAGGAAAGCGTGCAACTAGAAAATCTGGCAAGCCTGATGGATCACATTACCGCGCAACAACTGTTCTTTATTGTGATCGCCCTGGTACTGGTGGTTATAGCCTTCTACTTTGCAAAACTTGTAAAGGGTGTGCTCCAGGCCCTGTCCACGGTCAACTCAACTGCCGATTCCGTCAACGAGGTCATTAAGGAGATCAAACCCGCTGTTGAAAAAGTGCAGGAACTGGAAGAAACCCTGAAAATCACCCTTGAGGAAACAGGCAACCATGTTCAGCAATTGCAGTCGGATGCCTCAAGGCTCATGGACGTTCTGGCGGAGACGGCACTTTCATATAAAAACCTTGAAGCCACCCTGGAGGAAAGACTTGAGAACGAGGTCCCCCCGATACTGGTGGAAACAAGGGAACTTGTCACCGGTGCCAAGGAAATTACCGTGGACATCCAGGACAAGATAAAAGCAACCGATAACCTTTTTGAGGCAGTTAATGAGGCAGGCCAGACAGTCAAGATGGCCACGGGGATCGTAAAGGGCGGGCTTACCGGGCTTGCTGTCCAGCTTGCCAGCATGGCCGTAGGTGCCCGCACTTCCCTTGAATATTTATCACAAAACATGTCGACCAATAAGGATGGTAATACAAAAGGAGGTGACAGAAATGAATGATGGCCGTTTTTCTGCAGGCAGCGTAGCGCTGGCCTTTTTACTGGGCGGTGCTGTAGGTGCCGGCCTTGCACTGCTGGTAACCCCCAGATCGGGACCAGAGGCAAGACAGCTCATAAGGGGCCAAGCCAATGCTGCCAGGGAAGAAGCCCTTAAAGTGGCAGACGAAGTAAAAGAAAAGGCCGCTGAACTGCTTGAAAAGAGCAAGGAGGTGGTTGAAACCAAAAAGGCGGTCCTTGAAACTGCTCTCGAAGCAGGCAAAGAGGCCATGGAGCGCGAAAAGGAACGTCTCTTGACCAAGATACAAAAGGAAGAAGGGGAACAGGCTTAGTGCCTGATGACCTGATACTTCCTCGTTTACCATTTCCACCAGGGCTCCTGGTCCGTCAGGGCCAGGGGCCCTTTCGTTTCAGGCCCCGGGATAATCCACGCCCCTGGTCCACCCCAGCTTTTCCCTGAGGATGGTGAAATAATCCCGGTGGGGGGATTTAATCAGTTTTAGAAAACCGGGCATCCTCTGAATCTCTATCTCGTCTGCCTTTTCCAGATGGAGCCCTGCCTGTCCGTCTACATCCAGACAGACCTCTTCAGCCGTCTCCTGGACCTGGATCCTGACAAGGGAGTCACCGGGAAGTATGAGCGGTCTGGAACTGAGGGCAAAGGGACAGATTGGCGTAAGCACCACGGCTTCCAAACTCGGATACATTATGGGGCCACCTGCAGAAAGATTGTAGCCGGTAGAGCCGGTAGCGGTTGAAACTATCAATCCGTCACCCCGGTAGGCCGTGAGAAAGGTGCCGTTTACCCAGGAATTTATCTGTATAATTCGTGAAAGGGCCCCTTTTGTAATCACTGCTTCGTTCAGGGCCAGATACTCCTGTTTGAGATTTCCCGATTCATCCTTGACCCTTACCCCCAGGACCATTCTCCTGTCCAGGTGAAAGGTATCCCTTATGAGGGCATCCAGGGCATCTGTCATCTCGTCCAGGTGCACTTCGGTCAGAAAACCGAGGCCGCCGGCATTTATGCCCAGGATGGGCAGGTCTGCCCTGAAGGCCTTACTGGCCACGTGGAGAAGGGTTCCATCGCCTCCAAGGACCACGATGGCCTGGTCATCATCGGCAACAGCGCCCCTGTTTACCCGGACACCGCTTTTTTTCAGGTATTCCTGGATCTTGAGAGCAATCTCTTCGGCCCTGTGGTCCCTGTGCTTGACAATGAGACAAACCCTTTTGATCATGTTACGGACCCACTATCACCAGCACATATTCCTGGGAGCTGAAGTATTTCTTTGCCATTTCCTCCACCTGCCTTGAAGTGACGGCCCTGATCTTTTCGGGGTACCTGGAGGAAAAATCATATCCCAGGCCGTAGAGCTCGTTCAGGGCCATGTCCATGGCCTTGGCACCAGGGGTCTGAAGGGAGATCTGGTACCTGCCCACCAGCCAATTTTTGGCCCTCTCCATCTCCTCTGGGCCTGGAAGCTCCTTCTGGGCCCGGTAGATCTCGCTCCAGAGCCCCTTCTGTGCCTCGTTTTTCTTCTCCGGGGCACATGCTATGTAACAGGCCACTGATCCGTAATCTATACCAAAGCCTGCAAATGAAGTGACGGAGTATGCCAGACTCTTCTTATCCCGAAGGTCGGTAAAGAGCCTCCCTCCCTGGCCTGAAAGTATTGCGTTCAAGACCTCCAGAGGGAACCTGTCATTGCTCGAAAGGCCAGGTGCCATGAAACCGAGGACGATGTGTTCCTGCTGTTTTTCCCTGTGAAGGCTGACGATCTTGGGAGCTGTAAGGGGTTCGGGATCCGGAGGAGTAGGCAGAAACAGGCTCGATTCATTCTGCCATGATTTCAATAGCATATCCAGTTCCTGCCTGAGATTTTCTGCATCTACATCCCCAACCACCGATATGATAGCACGGTCAGGTACCGCAAAGGATCCGTAAATGGCCCTTATATCATCCGCATCAGTTTTCAAGACTGTTTCGGGGCGGCCCAGGACATTCATTCCGTAAGGATGGGGAGAAAAGAGAAGCTTCCTGAATTCCCTTACGGCGACTCCGGGAAGATAGTCTTCCTGTTGCCGGATTTGGGCCAACACGAGGGGCTTTAATTTCTCAACCTCCTTCTGAGGAAAGGATGGAGACAACAAGACCTCCACAAGAAGCCCCAGGCCCTTACGAAAGCTCTCACTGGTGAATCTGCCCTGGAGGCCAAAGGCATTCTGCCCTGAAAAACCCGAAATGGTGGCCCCCATACCATCTGTAATCTCTGCAATCGCCTCGGCACTGTGAAGGCTCGTGCCCTTGTTCCAGGCCTTTGCAAGGAGATTGAAAATACCGTTGTTTCCAGGAGTCTCGTATCTTAATCCCCCGGGGAATACCACCCGGACCGCCACGGTGGGAAGATCGTGCGACTCCATTACAAGTATGGTTGCACCGTTTGCCAGGCTGTAGCGCTTGACCTTGGCACCCTTTGGTGCCTGGCCGCCCCCTGTACTGCCCTGGGCAGCACCCAGCGCCTCCTGGATGATTCCTGCCAGGGCTGCTTCATCCACAGGCAATGCCGAATTCCCGGGCATAACCATGGCAACGTTTATCCTGGAGGGATCAAAATATTTTTTACAGGCATCTTTGATGTCCGAGGCGGTTACCTGCCTTATCCTGTCAAGATATTCCTCTTCCTTTGAGGCACTACCCGAAAGGGTCTGAAAAACGCCTAGCTTCCTTGCCTCCCCTTCCATGGTCTCCTGGCTGAAAATGAAATCCGTAAGGACCTGGGTCCTGGCCTTCTTGAGATCCTTGGGGGATATCTCCGTATCTTTCAGTTTGAAAAGTTCTGAAAGTGTCTGTACCAGTACCTTTCTGGTCTTTTCCGGATCTGTATTGGCCGTTATTTCAAAAAGGCCTGGCCCCATGGGAGTAAAGGCCGAGGCGTGTATGCCATGAACCAGCTGGAGCCTGTTTTTCAGTGTGGAGACAAGGAGAGAACTTTCTCCGTTTGAAAGCCAGGCGGCAAGAAGATCCAAAACAGGCACATCCCTGCTGTTGAAATCCGGTATGCCGGAAAAGGATATAGCCAGGTAGCCTTCCTGGCATTCCATGCTCCTGGAATGGAACCTGGCTGCAGCCTGGGGAGGCTCTTCGGGAAAGTCCCCGGGCCGGCATGCGCCTGGCTTCTCCCTTCCGAAGAATTCATCGATCCTCGAAATGGCATCCCTGGGCACAACGTCTCCCACCACCACCACGGAGATGTTACAGGGCACGTAACGCTCCTTCATGTAGGCCAGGATATCTTCCCTGGTAAACGAGGTGACCGTGCGTTCATAGCCGATGATGGGGCGCCTGTAGGGATGACGGGTATAGGACGTTTTCATCAGGTCTTCAAAAAGCATGACCCTGGGCCTGTCCTCCCTCATGCGCATCTCTTCCAGTACCACCTTTTTCTCCCTTTCCAGCTCTTCCGGGTCAAACAGGGAATGAAACACGGCATCGTCAAGGATGTCCAAGGCGGTATCCAGGTGGCTGCTTGGCACGACGCAGTGATATACGGTGTAATCGTATGAGGTGTAGGCGTTGATGGTGCCCCCCAGGGATTCTATGGTCCTTGCAAGCTCCCCTGGCCCCCTTTTCTTGGTGCCCTTGAAAATCATGTGTTCGATCAGGTGTGTAATGCCGGCCTGAGAATCCTTTTCATAGGCACTTCCCGCCTTTACCCATACCTGGACAGCTACCACCGGGGCCCTGTGGCTCTCTTTGACCACCGCGGTCAAGCCGTTATCCAGTTCTTTTGTCATTATCCCGGTTTCAGTGGCCTGGCTGTAATCAGAGCGGACCATCATGGAAAAAAGCGTGACAAGCACCGTAATTAGAAAGAATTTTATTATCACCTTCAGGGGAACTCCTTTTTGATTTTTCACAAGTCCTTTGAACCTGGACAAAGACAGTCTTAATCAATGAATAGTCATTCAACTAAACCTTGACACAGTGCGTGAATTTTGGTACACACGAATCAATTTGTAAAAAATATTAATAACTTTATTACCCGGTTCATGCAACGGATAATCCTTTGGTTAAGGGTAGTTCATTACAATAAGCCGAAAGCGGACAGGAGGGGAGGAATAACCTTATGAGCGAAAGCATTATGAAGGATAAGGTAAAAAATTTCTTCAAGATTTTGTGTCAAACCGAATGGAATGCAACCGTTGCCGGGGTGATAGTTGCACTCCTCAGTATCCTGATTATGGCCTGGTGGAGACCTTGGGGAGCAGTTGGGGCCATAAGAAACTGGGGGGAATGGATCCTTTACGGAATCGGCCTTTTCGACAACAAGCCGGGGGAGATACTTTTTAATTCCGGTTCTGTTATCGGTATCGGCTTCCTGGCCGGTGCCTTCATATCAGCCTGCCTGGGCAATGATTTCTCCTTCAAGTTTCCGCCGCCCTGGGAACTGGTCAAGGCCGTCATAGCAGGCGTTCTCATGGGAATCGGCTCTGCCTTTGCAGGGGGCTGTAACGTGGGAGGCATGTACAACGCCATCGGCAACCTGGCCGCAAACGGTTTCACCATGTGGCTCGGGCTGATAATTGGTGTTGTTTTAGGACTCAAGTACATATACTGGGAAATGGAACACATCACCTGGGGAACCAGTGGCGGAAAAAACTTCGATTTTCCCTACGGCCTAAAGATTATCATTGGCCTGTTTGCCATCGTGGCAGTTATCTGGGGAGCATACCAGTATTCAGGTATGACGGATGACAATTATGCTGCCTCCCTCAGCGGAATATTGCTTATCTCTGCTGGCTTGGGCTATACCATGCAGAGAGGCCGCTGGTGCATGGTTCAGGCATTCAGGGAACCCCACATGACAGGCGACTGCACCCTTGCCAAATCTGTGGCCCTCAGCATCCTGGTGGTGGCAGTCGGTTGTGCCGTCCTGAAATATGCCGTGCCTCAAAGGGGTTCCGCCATTGCAGTCCAGTCGGTACTGATGGATGCAGTTGACGAACTCGAACCCGATGAAATCCAGGACGAAGACCTTGCAGACACTCTCGAAGATGTTGTTGACGCATCGGAACAGGCAGTAATAGCAGCCAGGCGCGTTTTGGACCCAGTAAACTACGTACGCGGCACCTTTGGATGGGGTGGTGTACTTGGCGGCTTCCTCTTCGGCCTTGGAGCCATGTTTGCAGGCGGTTGCGGTTCCGGAACCCTGTGGAGGGTTGGCGAAGGCCAGATGAAACTCTGGCTCGTTGTTCCGTTCTTTGGAATCTCCAACGCAATCATGACCAAATGGTTCAAGGCAATGCACATGGAAGGCACAGGGGCCACACACGAAGGCAGCAAGCTCGGCATGCACCTTTATCTTCCTGATGCCCTGGGTTACGGAGGCACGCTACTGATTATCGTGGTGGCCATGGCGGCATGGTACATCATTGTGGACTGGAATGAGGATTCCAACAAACTCATTGTGGAAATGTAATATTCAGTTTTCAAACTGAACAAACAATACATAAACATGACAAAAAAGGAGGAAACATGAGCGACATCAAAATTGCCCCTGAAGGGTTAGAGGTAGCACGTACTCTGGACGCCAAAGGCCTCAGCTGCCCGATGCCTCTTCTGAGGACCAAAAAAGAAATCGGCAAGATCAATTCCGGCGAAATCCTGGAAGTACTTGGAACAGATCCTGGTTCAAGAAATGACATCCCTGGATGGTGTGCCAGGGCCGGCCATGAATATCTTGGTGAGCGTGAAGACGAGGGTTTCATTCGCTTTTACGTGAAGAAAAAATAGTTTCATTATTCTTCATAATCTGAAGAAAGGGAGGATTTATTTAAATGGCTGCAGATCCAAACAAACTGGGAATCTTTGTTACATCTCCCCAGCATATGAGACACGTGGTGGGAATCGCTGCTGCCGCTGTCAGGGCCGGGAAGAAAGTAATGGTCTTTTTCACCTTCAAGTCCGTACACCTGACCAAGCATCCGGACTTTGTCAAACTCGCCAATCTATGCGAGGTCGAAGATCTGGCCATCTGCGCAGACAGTTATACCTGTGAAGGTTATGATGTTGAAACAGATATTCCAAAAGGTCTTACAGGCCGCCAGATGAGGACCCAGGCCTATCATGGTGCCATCATTGACGAGTGTGGCAAATATCTGGTGATGTAATCAAGGAGGCTTTAAATTATGGAATCCAAAAAGTGTTATTTTCTGTTACCGAACCGGATGTATTCCGGGGATGCAGTCCGTTCTGCCCTGGGACTCTCGGTGGAGAATCATTACTCCTATCCGGTCTTTTTCTACAGTGAATATCCCCGTTTCTCTGAATATGTTAAGGAAAACATAGACTGGATCAGGGACATGGAAGGCGATGTATTCACCGTGGATGGCGAGGCTGTTGAAGGTGTGGAACTTACCAACATCAGCTTGGAAGAACTTGGTGAAAGGCTTAGGGAAGCTGACCTGATCATTCCCTACGGCCTGCCCAAACAGACCAAGGCACCACCACCAGCTTGTTCTGAAGATTAATAGGGGAGGATGGTATGAGCGACGAAAAAAAGATGAAAATATTGCATGTTTACAGGTCTGAACCAAACGATGAAGTAAAAAAACTGGTAGAGATCCTGAGCCGTGACAGGGATGCAGTTGAATTCAACCTTTACAAGGGCGATCCCAACTATGACATCCTGGTACAGCAGATCTTCGATGCAGACCAGACAGTCAGCTGGTGGTAATCACGGCGGCTGATTGAAAAATTCCAAAAATTAAGGCCTCAGCCAATTGCATATTGGTTGAGGCCTTTTATATTTAGAGCCCATGAAAAAAGAAATCTTCCCGTTGATCCTGGTCCTTGTCTTTGCCTCAGTGGCCTTGCTGCCGCAGACAGGCCTTTCAAAGATTTATATAGACATATCTTCTCCCTTCATGGAAAAGATTCCTATATCGCTATCCACACCTGAGCTGTCTCCCGGCAGCTTCGAAAACCAGCAGGCAGCCAAGAAGCTGACATCCACCCTAAAGTCAGACCTGATCTTTCACGGTTTCTTTTCTGTCTTTGACTCTGCATACCAGAGCGGGGATGAAAAAGTGGATTACCGCATAGATACCAGGATGGAAAGAAAGACGAAAACACTGACTGCCGTGATGAAACTTGTGGATCTTTCCACCGATTCCATGCTGGTCGGGCGAAAGTATATAGGGACTGTCAATGACCTTAGAAAAATGGCTCACAGATTCAGTAACGAGGTGGTCAGGGCCATCACTGGAAAGCCGGGTGTCAGTCTTTCAAAAATTGTCTTCATCTCACGGGACGGCAAGAAAAGCGAGGTCTATTCTTCTGACTTCGACGGCATGAATATCCGCCAGGAGACCAACCAGAAGACCATAGTCATGTCCCCCAGGTACTCTCCTGACGGACGATTCATAACCTTTACTTCCTTCAGGTCCGGCCGCCCGTGCCTTTATCTCAAAAATCTTGGATCCGGCAAGGTCCGAAGGCTTACCAGTTACAAGGGCCTGAACATGTCCCCTGCATGGGCACCATCCGGCGACAAACTGGCAGTTACCCTAAGCAAATCCGGCTCACCGGACATTTACCTGATAGGCCTTGACGGCAAGGTCATCAAAAGGCTCACCAGGGGGCCTGGCATAAACTGTTCCCCGTCCTTTTCACCTGATGGCAGACGGCTGGTTTTTGTATCTGACAGGAACGGAAGTCCGCAGCTTTTTATAATGGAGCTTTCCTCAAGAAAAACCAGAAGGCTGACCTTCTCGGGAAGTTACAACACGGATCCCCAGTGGTCGCCTAACGGAGACAGAATCGCGTACGTCAGCAGGCTGGGAGGAAGGTTCCAGATATTTACCATCTCGCCGGAAGGAGGCGACCCTGTACAGCTGACCTTTGAGGCAAACAATGAAAACCCGTCCTGGTCTCCTGACGGAAGGCAGATACTATTCAGCTCCACCAGGAAAGGAGGGAAAAAAAGCCTTTACGTCATGTACTCCAACGGGCAGAACCAGAGACTACTTATAAATTACGGTCAAAGCGACTATTTCCCCTTCTGGGGACCAAACGTATTCAAGTAACGAGGATTTTCAGGAGAAGACATGCACCAGAAAAAGAAAAATGTTTTGATCATGTCCCGCCGGAATGGGGCGTTTTTTCTGGCAGCGGCCCTGGGCATTATCCTGTCCGGATGTGCCCCCCAGGCCCAGATCAACATGCTGGAACGAAACGTGTCAGGCCTCCAGGTTGAAAACCAGAGAATCAACAGGGAACTTGCCACAGTCAAGAAACAGATGGGCCAGATCCTGGGAGACAAACAAGGTCAGGGGCCGGAATCCCTGAGGAAGTCCTACGCCAGGCTGAATTCAAGGCTCGATACCCTTGAAAGCGAGCTCATGAGAATCAACGGCCTGCTGGAACAGGCAAACTACAAGCAGGAACAACAGGAACAGGAACTGGCAAGGCTCAAGGAGCAGCTGCTGGCAAAGGGCACCGGCACCGCGACAACACCTGTCAAAACGGTTGCTCCGGTTGTTTCACCTCCTTCTCGGGACGTACAGGTTGAACAGCCACCCCAGGAAAAACAGGAAAAGAAAAAAGATCTCTACCAGGATGGCCTTGATCTTTTCAGACAGGGGAAATATCAGGAGGCCAAAAAGCTCTTCAGGACCTTCATCAAGGAAAATGCCGCCTCACCCATGGCAGCCAATGCCCATTTCTGGATAGGAGACTGCGAATACAAGCTGTCCAGGTTTGAAGAGGCCATACTTGAATACCAGAAGGTCATAAGCAGGTACCCAAAGAGCAACAAGGTACCTGATGCATTACTGAAACAGGGTTTTGCCTTTGCGAGGCTGGGAGACAAGGAGAGCGCAAAGATAGTGCTGAAGAAACTGGTGAAACAATACCCGGGCACTCCCCAGGCAAAAGCAGCCAAGAAACAGCTGAAGCGTCTTAGATAGACCGGGTTTTCCCCGCCTGAAAAGGAAACGCATTCCTTCCCATGCCTTTTCCAAGCAAAATCAGACAGGGCCCGGCCCATTTTTCGGGTCTTTTGCTTATCATCCTGGTCTTTCTGCACTGCCTCAACTGCTGGCCCACCGATGCCAGGGCTTCCGGAGGCACCCTCACCATTGGTGTTTTGCTGGATCTCAGCGGGCCTGGAAGCGCTAACGGTGCAGCAGCTTTCAAGGCGGTAAGGCTTGCAGCTGAGGAAGTGAACATCCAGGGGGGGATAAAGGGAAAGCAGGTACAGATAGCTGTCTTCGACACCAAGGGACAGAAGGAACTATTACTTGCTGGAGCAAGAAGGTTGCAGCATGAGCAGAAGGCCAGGGTCCTTCTTGGCCCGACCGTGCCTGAAAACATCCTGGTTCTCAGAAGCTATGCAGAATCTGGCAAGATACCGCTGATTCTCATACAAGGGGTTGAGCCGCTGCTTAAATTTACCGGACTAAAGACCGACTGGACCTTTTCCACTACCTTGAATTTTGACGCTGAACTAAAGAGGCTCTTTTCGTATTTCAGGAAACGCCATTACGAGGACCTGGGTGCACTCTTTAACAATGATCCTTCTGCCCGCAAAATAGCCCTTTGGATCAGGGGATATGCACCGGAATATAGCCTGAAGATTTCATGCCTCGGCAGTTTCAATCCAAACCGTGAAGACCTCGTTTTGAAACTGGGGCATATTTCCAGATGTGAACCGGATATTGCAATCCTGTGGGCAGACTGGCCTGTTGCCGCCCTGGTTCAGTCAAACCTTCCGCACATCGAAGTTCCCGTTGCCCTGAGCCACCAGGTATTTTTCAGCACACCCTCGGCACTGGCGCTTCCAGTAGGAAGCCTCATCTACATGGCCATCCCGCCGGTACTGTACTGGGAAGCTGTTCCAAGGTCTTCGCCGTCGTATTTCATTGCCAGAAGATTCGTGGAATCCTGGGGCCCGGAATTTCTGAACATGACTCCTGAACAGAAACTTGCTGCAGGACAGGCCTGGGATGGTCTTCGCATGGCGTGCAGGGCCATGTCGATTTCCCAGGGCCTTGGCCATAAGGCCATCAGGCAAAGCCTTGAAGAAAAGGTGGCGCCTTTTGCCGGGGTCACCGGGCTGTTTTCTCCTGACAAGAGGGATCATTCCCGTCTTTCAGCCCGCTCACTCCTGCTGCTTCGCTGTACCGGGTCGAGATGGTCGCTGATACAGTAATTATTCCAGAGGAGTCCTCGCCAGGGTAATCACCCTGATATCCCTTGCCCCTGCCTTTTTGACGGCCAAAGCTGCTGCCGTAACCGTAGCCCCGGTAGTGAACACGTCATCAAAGATGATGACCTTCCTGTCCATTCTCTCAAGCGGACGGCAGCCAAATGAATCCCGCACGTTTCTTTTCCTTTCCTTGAGGGAAAGCCCTGTCTGGCTCTCAGTCCTCCTGGTCTTGTAAAGGAGGCCGGAACATACGTGGTTTCTGTTGAATATTCTGGTTGCCAGGACAACGGCATGATTATATCCCCTTCTCCGGAGCCTGCTTCTGTGCATCGGAACCGGCAAGATCACCGAAGGTGCGGATTCTGTCAGGAAGCCGGGCAACAGTCTTTTCATGGTCTTGCCTGAAATTGAAACCAGGGCCCTCAAAGCCACAGCGTCCCCCTGGTATTTGTACCTGTGAAGCAGGCTCCTGATGGTCTTTTCGAAGGAAAACAGGCAACCTGCTGCAGAAAACGGCGGGGCCTTTTTCCGGCAGTCACCGCACAGGTGGTCAGGGCCCTTGGGGCTGGCAAAAGGCTTAGCGCATATCTTGCATTTTGGACCTGTCAGGAGCTTTATGTCCGAACGGCACCTGTCACACAAAAGTTTACTTGACGGAATTTCCAGATATGTGCGGCAGGATGCGCACCTGGGAGGAAATATAACGGCAGGGAGCCTTTTTAGCATCTGCTTGAATGCAGCCGGCCTCCCCGCTCTGCGTGGTTCTCTATCTATTTCATGCACTCAACAATACTTGCTGCAAACTCGGAACATTTTATCTTTTCCGCATCCGGTATCTGGCGTGCCAGGTCATAGGTGACCTTTTTCCGGGCAATTGCTGCCTCAAGCGCCTGGTGGATCATACCGGTTGCCTCTTTCCATCCAAGGTATTCCAGCATCATTGCACCTGAAAGTATCAGGGAGCCGGGATTCACCTTGTCAAGCCCGGTATACTTTGGTGCAGTGCCGTGGGTGGCCTCAAAGACTGCGACTCCATCTCCGATGTTAGCTCCGGGAGCCATGCCCAGCCCGCCAACCTGGGCCGCCAGGGCATCTGACATGTAGTCACCGTTCAGGTTCGGAAGCGCAAGCACGCTGTATTCGGCAGGACGAAGGAGGATCTGCTGGAACATGGCATCTGCAATCCTGTCCTTTATCAGGATCTTTCCTTCCGGCATTTGGCCGTCAAACTTGTCCCAGAGCTCCTGTTCGGAAATGGTTTCGTCCGGAAATTCCAGCCTGGCAAGCTCGTAGCCCCAGTTCCTGAATGCCCCTTCGGTATATTTCATTATGTTGCCCTTGTGAACAAGGGTGACAGAATCCCTGCCGGTATCTATGGCATGGCGAATGGCCTTCCTCACAAGCCTGTGTGTTCCCGTGCGGCTGATGGGCTTTATGCCTATGCCTGAATCATCTCTTATCTTGGCTCCCATCTCTTTTCGGAGAAAATCTATTACCTTTCTGGCCTCATCGCTTCCCTCCGGCCATTCAATACCAGCATAAACATCTTCCGTGTTTTCCCTGAAAATAACCATGTCTACAAGTTCAGGGCGCTTGACAGGGCTTGGCACCCCCTTGAAATACTTTACGGGCCTGACACAGGCGTAAAGATCAAGGACCTGCCTCAGGGTCACGTTCAAGCTCCTCATCCCCTCCCCTACCGGGGTTGTCAATGGCCCCTTGATGGCGACCACGTACTCGGAAATGGCATCCAGGGTCTCCTGTGGAAGCCACTGGCCTGTCTTTTCCTTGGCCTTTTCCCCTGCATAGACCTCCAGCCACTGGATAGCTCTGCTCCCTCCGTATGCCTTTTCAACTGCAGCATCAAGGACCATCTTGGTAGCCTTCCAGATATCAGGGCCTATTCCGTCACCTTCTATGAAAGGAATCACTGGAGTGTCAGGCACGTTTATTGTGCCGTCCTGGTTTATTGTAATCTTCTGGCCTGCCATGTTGTTTTCTTGCCTCCTGAGATTTAAAATTCCTGGGCTGTTCTGTAAAAAAACGGGCTGCACCTGCAGTTCATGTGCATTAGGATAACTTATTCCATTTTAAACCGGTTTTGTAGATAAATCTTGAAAGGAAAATCATGCCTACTCTTGTGGTAAACCAGGGGGCACTGGGAGACCTGCTGCTGTCACTGCCGGCTCTCAGGCTACTAAGGAAGGCAAAGGGCGAATACACCCTTGCAGCCAATCCGGAATTGGGTCTTTTTCTGAGGCAGGCAGGAGAAGTTTCCTCTGTAATTCCATCAAACGCCAGTGCATTCAGCGAACTTTATACCGGCTCGATCCCTCCACTTCTTAAGTATTTTGACGATATCTGGTGGTTTACCAGGAGACGCGGCCTGGTCCCGGACATATTCCTGCGTCCCGGGGGAAAAATTTCTTCACAGGTAGTGTTTACGGTGGATGAAGGCCCGGAAAGAACAAATTGTGCCATCTTCCAGTTCGGCCAAGTAAGCACACAACTGGGCATGGAGAAAGAACGATTTTCAGACTATCTGTATCCCATGTCGTTCAGCCGGGGCCCTGACGAAAGAAATATTTTCGGGCTGGCTGTTCATCCCGGAAGCGGTTCTGCCAGGAAAAACTGGCCTGTGGAAAACTTCCTGGAAACTGTGAGGCAACTGGCGTCCAAAAACGTGGTGGACAGGACACTTTTCATCCTGGGCCCGGCAGAAGATTCCCTGGTGCACAGGATCCAGCATTTTGTCCAGGAGCATGGAGGCCGGGTCCTTTACATGGAAGGGCAGGCTCTGAAAATGGTGGCAGAAACCCTTGGCAACACCAGGTTCTTTCTTGGAAACGATTCCGGCATCTCCCATCTTGCTGCCTGGTGCGGTGCAGCATCCCTGGTCCTGTTTGGACCAACCCAGCCGGAAATCTGGAAGCCTCCGCTTGCCAATGCGCAAATCTTAAAAAGTCCTTCTTCGTGCAGTCCCTGTGGAGAGTACTACAGGCGCTGCCAGGATGTGCACTGCATGAGGGATATCGGGGTAGAGGAGGTCATGGCCGCCCTTTTGAAGATCATGGAATAGAGCTGATGATACAGAAAGAACCTGCAGCCTGATCTATACCCTCTGGATCTTTTCCATCTTTTCCTTGCACTCCAGGCAAAACACCGCCCACGGACGGACCTTCAGACGTTCCAGGCAGATCCACTGTCCGCATTCAAGGCATTTTCCGAATTCCCCGTGTTCAATCCTCCAAAGTGCCTGGCTCATGGCCTCCAGTTCGTTCTTCCTGGCTTCCAGTACTCCCAGCACGGTTTCTTCATTAAGATCTATCTGGGCAAGTTCTTCCTCATCCTTTACAGTGTTGATGAGGTCCTGGTATTCCTCCCCCACCCTTTCTATAAGGTCCTGCTTGACCTGATTCCAAAGCTCTTCCCTTTGCCTGAGTATTTCCCGTTTGAATGACTCTATCTCCTCGGGCTTTAGCGGCCTTCTGGTCTTTGCCATTTGGACCTCCTTTTTTCTCCAAGAATCCTCTCAAATGTATCTCTAGAGAAACTAAGTCCTCCGGCCTGCCAGTCAAGCACATTTAGTGATGGCATTTATCCGAGAATTTTTTCATCCAGCACTACCATTTATCCTGTTTTTTGATAAAATAAAGACATGGATTATCATAGAACTAATAAAAAAGTGCGTCATTTTTTCTTTTTACTTGTTTCCTTGGTAATTTATTTATCCGCTGTCACGGAGGCCGCCATGTCTTTGGAACTGAAATCTCCTGCATTCAAAAATGGCGAACAGATTCCCGCCAAATATACATGCGAAGGGGAGGACATCTCCCCTCCTCTGGAATGGAACCAGTTACCCCAGGGAACCGAAAGCCTTGTCCTGATAGTGGATGATCCGGATGCACCCGATCCTGCTCATCCCAGGATGACATGGGTACACTGGGTGGTCTACGACTTGCCGGCCACTTCCCGGGGCCTGAAGGAAGGAGTAAGGCCCTCCGAACTGCCTCCAGGGACAAAACTGGGCTTGAATGACTGGCACCGGCCAGGATATGGCGGCCCGTGCCCACCCATTGGACGTCACAGGTATTTCTTCAAGCTTTATGCCCTTGACACCCGGCTGGGAGACTTGAAAGAGCCCACGAAAAAGGACGTGGAATCTGCAATGAACGGCCATGTCCTTGGTAAAGCAGTACTCATGGGCACTTATCAGAAATACCGGTAGTCATGGAGCCAGGTACAGGCCTTGTCTTGTCCCCCAACGGTACATATTTTTTAATCGAAAAAGGCTTTTGCCACGTCTTGCAAGCATGCAGGATGAAAACTGTGTTGTTGAAAGAAACGATTTTCAGGACCAGAACCTGCGTAGCGAGAGGGGCTGTTCCTCGAACCCGAACCTGTTTTAACAAACAAAACGAGATCAGGAGGAGACAGGATGGACAAAGGCAAATACGGTCGTCTGGACAGGCTGGTACAGGAAAAACGCCATGATCCGTATGAACCAAGGGAGAAATTCCCGGAGCCAACCATTTGCAGGGAATGTGGAGCTGTCTTCATGGACGGACGGTGGAAGTGGATGGACAACCCTCCTGAAAAGGCAAATAAGGCATTGTGCCCGGCATGCAGAAGGATCAAGGATCATCTGCCTGCAGGCACCATAGTGCTTTCAGGAAAATTCCTGGAAACCCATGGCAGCGAAATAATGAACCTTGTAAAAAACGAGGAGCGTGCCGAAAATGCTGAACATCCCTTGGAACGAATAATGGAGATAAATGAGGAGCCTGGAAAGATCACCATATTAACCACTGGCATTCACGTGGCCAGGCGAATTGGAGAAGCCATCCACAATTCATACCACGGGGATTTTGAAATGCAGTACGGGGATGCGGAAAAGAGTGTTTCCATATCGTGGCACCGTGATTAGCATCTATTGCCGCCGGAATTTTACCTGATAGAAGTGGATGGCTAATTATACCCGGACCCTTTAGCCGCGGAGCTAATCTCCGGTCAAAGCGGAAATTACACTAACCAGGCCGTCAACGACCTTGGCGGCCCTTTCATAATCCAAGGTAGCAGGTACATCTGTAAGGCGATGGTAATTGGGATTCCTGTAAAAAGCGGTGTCCGTGACCATCACCGCCTGATAACCCATCTTGTAAAAGGACCAGTGATCTGAAAAATCTATTCCCACCACCAGACAAGGTGCATTCAGCGTCTCAACAGGAAGGTCCGTCCCCTGGGAAAAGGCGTCCCTTACTTTCATGGTAAAGGCCCTGGATCTGGTGTTTCCAGCAAGGGCTATAAAATTTCCTGTTGACGGATAAATCCTGCCCATGAAGGGGAGTGGAAATTTCTGGCTCCCGGGCCTGTCTGTGAAATAACCGATCATCTCCAGGCAGATCATGCCCTTTAATGCCTGGGCGTTGTCCCTCAAGTGCCTGGCATAATGGTAGCTGCCCATGTTCCTGCTCCTGTAGGCAGGAGGTTCTTCCAGGGTAAAAAAGGCCATCCTGAGCCCTGCAGGCGGGTTGGCAGAAAAGATCCTTGCTATTTCAAGAAGTCCTGCCACCGCACTTGCATTGTCATCGGCTCCTGGCGTGGATCCCACAGTGTCATAATGTGCACCCACCACAAGCAGGGAGGATGTGCTCTTTTCAAGGGGCCTTTGCCCTGCGGCACAGCCGATCACGTTAAAATATTCATTCTTTTTATAAGAAAATTTCTGCAGCTCGGCCTCGTAACCGTTTTCCAGAAGATATTGCCGGATGCATCCCGCCACCTTTTTCAGCCTTTCTGGATCATTGTACGGCCTTGGCCCCACTTCCAAGGCCAGAAACTCTACCCACTTTTTCAGATTTCTAGGATTGCACGATTCCATCATAATCTCCCTTGAGGATAAAAGGCCGTTGACACCTCACTCTTGAGCCTTGATGCCGTTAAAAGCCGGGAATTTGGTGCCTTTCTTGCATGTTAAAATATAGATTTTTAGCGGGATGGTCAATTATGCCCAAAAAAAAGATCCTCTTAGTGGATGACGACGAAAATATCCTGACAGTCCTCAAGATGCGTCTTGAAATCATGGGGTTTGAGGTCACTGCATGCGACAATCCCATGAATGCCCTGAAACTCTTCCAGGAAGAAAAATTCAATCTCGTTCTCACAGACCAGAGAATGGAGGGACTCGAGGGCATAGAACTCCTGTCACGCCTGAAGCAGATCGACCCCTTTCTTCCAGTCATTATAATGACAGCCTTTGGCAAGGTTGATGACGCCGTGATCTCCATGAAAAGAGGGGCTTTTTCATACCTGGAAAAACCTGTAAATCCGGAGGAGCTGGAGGAAATAATAACCAAGGCGGTGGAAATCCGCGAACTGGAAGAAAGGATAAGCCTGGAAAGAGAGCTGTGGGGCAAGGTTATATCGCAGATAGGTGCAGGCCTGCTCATCACCGACACCGAGGGCCAGATAGTCTGGGCCAACAAGTCTGCGGCCAGCCTGCTTGGATGCGATTCAAACATCCTGGGTTCCAGGCTGCCCTTTGAGAGAATCATCCTGGAAAAGGTGGCAGTTAACGGGGCCAGTCACACCTTTGAATACTACGAGCCTCAGTCCAAGAGGTGGTTTCTGGTATCGGCCACTAAACGGGTGGACAAGTCAAACCCGAATCACCAGATTGCCGTTCTTCTGCTTGAAATCAGCAGGCTAAAGGAGGCCCAAAAGGCCATCATAGAAAGGGAACGGCTTGCAGGAGTCCTGGAGATGGCAGGCGCTGTGGCACATGAATTCAGCCAGCCCATGCAGGCAATACTCTTGAGCAGTGAACTCCTAAAGACAATTGGACATGATCCTGAAAACGCAAAACGCGTGCTTGGAAGGCTTGAAAACCAGATTGAATCCCTTGGTGACCTGGTTCATAAATTGTCTGACATAACCAAGTATGCCAAAAAGAAATATCCCGGCACATCCGGCATAGTGGACTTGAAAAAGGCAGCATCAGGCTCCTGATGCAACTGTAACAGCATGATTTGGGGCCGTAAAACGTTCCGATATTCGTCTGTTTTTCCATCCACAACCCCACTTGTAGTGCAGGAAAAAAGATTCCACACTATATATAGTATTTTTTAGTATCTTTGCAGGCCTTACGGCATATGAGTACCCAAGGTCTAGCCCAAACACCCTGTCAAAAAAGTGAGACCAGTCACGCCTCTTTGGTCTTCAATGGGAACAGAAACTATCTTATTTTTAAGCAGCCCAGAGGTAGGCGGCAGGGGTGACTTTTCGGAGACAGGAAAGCAGGCCCAAGAGCTTCTAAGGGCTTGCTTCGCCGAAATCCAGAATTCCCTCGCTTCGCTCGGCTGGACTGGATTTCTCTTGGCTCCGCTTAGCCCAAGAATCTCTAGGGCCTATTTCCAACGTCTCACTCAAAGCCATCCCCTGCCTCGGTCCGTCCATGGCTCCTGCCCCTTTATCTGCCATCTCCTGGAATGAAAGTACAATTTTGGTGTGTATTTTTTCAGTAAACTGCCCCTTTTTTTTATGTAGGGGCTTTGTTGAAATAATCCTTGAAATACCAGGAACACGGTTATTTCTTTCATGCGCCTCACCTTTGA
>CAYZJS010000021.1:0-31241 GCA_964478865.1 uncultured Thermodesulfatator sp. | reverse complement strand
GCATCCAACCACCCCACTATGGCAAACAATTCAGGAGGTTAGGTGACTGTAAAACCAACTCCGAAAGTTGAGTTACTAATACTTTAAAAGGAAAAAAAGTGGAGATGCCAAATACATTTTTACCTGACATTATTCCTCTATATTCAGAATTGTCGTCATTCGTGCATGGTGGCCCAACTTCTTTGCGGGATGCTAGCTTGATGGCTAACGAGAGATTGTCGCAGGTTGCATTGTCTCACGATGCAAAAATGTCGTTACTAATGTCGCTATCCGCTCGTTCTCTCGCCTTTTTGCTTTTCTTGCAGGAAGACAAAAAGATGACCAAGCCCTACATGGTGATAAATAACCAATTGAAATCATTGTTGAATGATGCCGGATAGACGCATAACAAGGCACTACCTTTAGGCGATAGATGTCAAGGCTCTCC
The DNA here is from genome assembly GCA_964478865.1 of uncultured Thermodesulfatator sp. GTDB lineage: Bacteria > Desulfobacterota > Dissulfuribacteria > Dissulfuribacterales > QOAL01 > QOAL01. Next base: position 30,814 of record CAYZJS010000021.1, on the reverse strand, counting down.
CCTGGAGAGATGATATCAAGTTTTCATGCAGATAAACCTTTCAAAGTCCTTTGGTGAGTCCATTCCAAACAGGCATTGCTACCCATGCTACTCCTGATCTTCCTGGATCGGCACCGCCATATTTTATCGGCCATGTCGGGAACTCCCGGCCCCAGTGACATATTGTGCACCTGATGATTCCCTTTACTAGAGATCACTAGCGAATTGCGGTCATCTAAGAAAACAGAGGACAGGCAAATTATGCATTTGTGGTCCTGCTTTCCGGAAGATACTGCTCATATCTAATGCCTTTGAAACGGAGAAACTCCCTTGGTGTGAAATTCTGTAAAGATGATTTTGAGAATTTATTTCTTTTGCATAAAGAAACCTTAGGGTGTTTTTTTATCGGAAAGAAAAGATTCATCCTTCGTAAAAAAATCCTTGAGCCCAAGATCTGGTAATGAATTCCATGTCCTTTCCCCCCTTTTGCCGCTCACGAGCATGGGAGGCATGGGCCGTAGCCCCGAAGGGGTGGCGGCATGGACGCCGTCACGGGCAAACGGCCATGGATGGCCGTTTTTGCCCGCCAAGGCCCAAGGCCTCCCACGCGCAGGGAAAAAGCGGGAACGGGGGGCGTCCTTTTCTTTGGTTCGTTTCTTTTGGACGAGCAAAAGAAATGAACATTCTCAGGTGCAAGAGCAAAAGACTTGGCATCCCGCTTTCAATAATCAAAACCAAGAAACCATTTCTTCGCTCAATGTTACGAGAACTGACTCTGCATAAAGAGACAGGGGGGACAGGCAAATTATGCATTTCCTATCCGGCAGGCTGACACCCTTCGATCCCAACCTCCCCTGATCAGTGCATTATTTGCCTGTCCCCCCTGTCTCAATGATTGCGGGACAGCCTTTTCAGGCTATTTAAAGGGGCGAATGCTTCAGAATTTCTTTTTCCGCCACCGCACTGCCACCAGGCCGCACAGACCCGAGCCCAGCAACCAGACGGCGCCAGGGATAGGCACGGGATCACCATAGAGCTTAAAAGCAAGGTCATGATGATAAGTAGGATCATTAGTATAAGGTTCCCATCCGCTGGCGGTATAACGAGTATATTGCTCATAGTATTGATGATCATTATCGCTTGCGGGCCGCCAGCCAGTCCAGCCGCTTGCACCGGTCGCTTGAATACTTATCCAGTAACGGGTATGGGCATCTGCGGTAAAATCCAGGCCGCTTGCTGAAAAAATATAGTGGTCAGTACCATCATAGAGAGTTTTGGAAACAATCACTTCGTAGGATCCCAGAGATGTCCCTGGCTCATGGTTGCCATTAACAGCATCAACAACATCACTGTAAAATATAACCCGATAGTTGTCTGTCTTATCATATTTCCCCCACCAGTCAACCTGGTTGATCAAGGTGGTCTGCTCAAGCTCAAAATCATCCGCAATCAAACAACTGTAGGAATCGCTGTTACAGTGATGGCTCCAGGAAATAGGAGCCTGTTCGTATACCATCGCCGCATTTGCGTATGTCCCCATCAAAAGAAAATAAATGAAAACCAAAGGAAACAATTTGAGTTTGTTTTTCATTTTCTTCTCCCCCTTTCTTCATTTCCTGGATTGGCTGATAGGAAATTGCTTTCAGCAACTGGGGCGCTGGAATTAAAATTCCACCTGCACCACCTTTGTGAATAAGAAAATAACAAATTCCTCTCTACATAACTTGTTATAAAATAATAACATAAAATGTGCCAATGTAAAATAAATTTTTTATAAAAAAGGCTTAAAAAAACATGGAAATTTTAAAAACATGCGTTTGTAAGAGGAAAAGTTTTTCTTAAATGGAAAAACTTTTCCAGGATGGACATTTACTGCTGCAAAATTTCCTGGGAAAAGATGCAGATTCCCTGTAGAGATTGTCCACAAGGTCCTGATGTTCCTTATTCTTCTTCCTTGCCATCTTTACTCTCCTTTCACTGTAGATTGCTGCTTACTCCACACAGTGAAAGCGAACGATACCTATCGTTGAAAAAGGGGAGGGAGAATACCTCATACATCTGGCTGCTTATACCGCAAAATAATTGCTGCCCTGTTTAGCATAAGCGATTCCTCTTGAGATATAACATTCTCAATATATGGGAAAATGTCATGGTATCGGCCCTCATAGGCAGCGCTGTCTCCCAGTTGTTGGTATCAATCCAATAAAAATAAAATGTTTCCCGTATATCATTTTTCACGAAAAAAAACCGGATATTGAGATAATATGACAAGAATAACGGATAATCAAGCAAGATCCATTTCATGCGGCCTGATATCTATGACATGAGCCATTCCTGGGCCATGTCCATGAATGGCGGGATATAATCCGGCATAACCCCTCCCTTCCAGCACTATTTACCCTCAAAAAAGATGGCACTGCGGGGATGTTTTGCTTCCCCAATCCGTAACATGGGATAGGCAGCTTTTCGGAGATTCGAGACAGGAAAGTTCAAGGGGACATTTTCTGCCGAGTGTCAAGAAGGAATGGAGCTTTGAGACAAAAGGAGGACGACGCACCATGAAGATTTTGGACAGTGCATGCCGCATGATTTTTGCCATCTGTATTTTTGTTTTCTTTTCAGGGCCTTCAGGGACGGCGTACAGTAAAGGAATTCATCTCTATGTGATGCCTCACGGAGACGATATCATCCAGATTTCAGCAAAGATCTACGATGATATTCATTCAAACTCGGCGCCGGAGATCCACGTGCTCTTTACGGAAAACGATGCCGCATCCGTGGACAAGGCAAGAGGATATCTTGACGATTATCTCGGGATAGATCCGGAGAACGTGCAGGCACTGCCTGTAACGGGACCTATCGCTCACAAGAAGAGGGTAATGAGGGCCATAGAGAGCGTGCTCCTTGATCTTCAGCCTGACAAGGTCTTCATTCAGGGCTGGTGCGGAAGCCATCCCGCCCACGAGATGAATCACATAGAGACAGTAATGGCAGCGGCCAAGGCCGAGAGGAAAGCAGGCTTAAGCGTGGAGATATATGAATTTCCTACCTTTACCGGCGCCTACGGAAGGCTGCCCTCCAATGCGACCATCGAGGAGCTTTCCGCTTACTGGAACAGCCTCATAGACCTTGACCCCGAGTACCACGCGTGGAATGAAGCAATCCCCGTAGATGAAAGCGATGCCGCTCTGAAGGCCAAGAAAGGCTTGATAGAGGCATGGGGCATAGGCTGGATGAAGGAGCTTGTTAATAAATACAGCGAGGAAGACTTCCAGTACTTCATCTCCCAGGAAAAATACAGGCTTCTTGGGGATTACAACTATCTGCAGCGCCCCTATCAGGGCCTGATGTCATACGAATTTCTCCACGAGTGGCCCTATGTATTCAAAGACCTGCGCAACTATACGCTTGCACTTAACGAGAAATACGGCGCAGACCTGTGGACCTGGCCTGAAGCCGCACACAAGGGCGAGCACGTCTGGATACGAAAAAATAGGGACAGGCAAATTATTGAAGTTGGCACTCCATACTTCCCGATAAGAAAAATATCACCATGAAGTACCATTGGGAAAAATAAGAATCAGAAAAAAGGAGGTCTTGTCCCATGCCCCGCATTCCCAGGATGATCATATCCGGTGAGCCCACTGTCTATCACATCATGTCGAGGACAGCCCTTGACGGATTTGTGATGGGAGACACGGAAAAAGAATTTCTCTTCAGGCTCATAAAAAGGATGAGTGCCGTGTATTTCGTGGAGGTACTTGGCTTTTGCATAATGGGCAACCATTTTCACCTGCTTGCAAGGATGCTTCCAGGGGATTCCTTTGATGATAAGGAGGTCTTAAGACGCTTCCGGCTCTATTACGGGCCCGACCTCAAGCCATCACTGACCGAGGAAAAGGTAGACTCCTTCAGGAAGAAATGGGGAAGCCTTTCAGAATATATCAAGGATATAAAGCAGAGATTTTCCAGGTATTACAACAAGAAATACAATAGAAGGGGCTTTTTCTGGGCAGACAGGTTCAAGAGCGTGATAGTGGAAAATGGTGATACCCTCGTAAACTGCCTTGCATATATAGATCTGAACCCTGTAAGAGCAGGCCTTTGCAGTAAGCCAGAAGAATACAGGTGGAGCTCTCTTGGTTGCCACGTACAAACCGGCAACAAGGACAATTTTCTCTCCATGGACCTTGGACTCAAGGTTTATGAGAACCTTTCAGATACACGCCGTCTGGCCAGGTATATGCAGTTCGTATATGAAAAGGCCGGTCTTAAACAGGAGCAAAATTCCAATGAAATTTCAAAGAGATTTTTATTCCGCACCCGTTACTTCACGGACAGTGCAGTTATAGGGACGAAGGAGTTTGTTTCTTCATGCTTCAGGAGATTTCGTGATTATTTTACATGCCGCAGAGAAAAAAGGCCTGTTCCCATCTCTGGACTCCTAGGAGTCTATTCCCTGAAAAGACTTACTGAATAGAGCTTTCCCTTTCACGATCCTTTTTTCAAAAATTTTCAAGACAAGTGCATTAGAGACAGGATCTGATTGGTTTTTCTCTACCCTGAAAGTAATAGAAAAATGGATAATCAGGCCCGGAATTTTCGATTTAAGGGTTAAACTTAGAGAGGAAAGCACGATAAAAATTGCGAAGAAAATGGAGCACAAAATCCTTCACATGGCAGATACATAATTTGCCTGTCCCTATTTCTTATTTCTCCCTATTTCTCTCTTTAGTTTGGTGTAGGGTGGGGACAGGGAACATCCCTGCCACCAGTCCAGGAGCGTCAGAAGGTGAATCTGACCATGTGAAAGGTGGTTTCCTGGCCGTTCACGCTCCATGTCACGTCCATGCCCCCATCTGTCTTGAACTGAAGTCTTATCGACTGCCCGCTGGCCTCAGACGATGCTGGCGCCATGTAGGGTTTGACCCCCATTGCAGAGCCGCCAAGCCAGTAGGTCAGGGGCGAGGTGAAGCTGGTGGAACCTGCAGGAAAGTTGCCCGTGAAGCTGAACCACAGTGGCAGCCCCCCGCCCTCTGAACTGTGATACATGTACCATGCGCCAAAGAGTGTGCCGCCCATGGCCTCTATGAAGATTCCTATGCCGTTCATCTGTGGATCGTACCACCAGCCCCTGACCCGCGTATCGGCAACTCCCGGGGAGACTGCTGGCATGAAGCGGGTGACCTCGATGGTGACAGGCGATATGCTGCCGGTCACGGAATAGGTGAGTAGTGCCTTGTCCTGGGAGGTGAAATTCAGGCTGAAGGTCCCTGCATCGGAAGGGTAGGGGGCCAGGAAATCGCTGGCCTGTCCCTTGTCGTTGCTCCAGATCTTCAATGTACCAGAGTAGGCATGCTGGCCTTGGTCATATGTGGCAGCAGCAGAGTACCACGTTGGATCTCCGTGGTCATAAGTGAAGATGGCAGCGAACATGGTGGTATTTCTTATCTCCAGGGAAAGTCCTGTGCCTGGTTCATTGGCCATGAACCACCATCCGTCATAGGGGCTTTCTGCCTGAATGTTTGTTGCACTTATTGCCATGACCATGATGGTTGTACACCATATCGACACGAAAGATTTCCTTTTCATTTCCGAGCTCCTGTTTATGCATTGTCCGGACAAACCCGGACGGTCTGTTTGTCTGTCCTGCCCGACGGCTCATCTTACTTTGCGTATGTCTGGCAGCATCCTCCATCGCAGCAGTGTGTGCCAGCCAGGCAGTAATGTCCAACTGCATCACAGCACGAGGCCGAACTTGGCATGCACGCGTTTCCACATCGGACCGTTCCCGGATCACAGCATACTCTTCCATCATAACAGGTAGCAGGCGGGGCACAGCAACCTCCTCCGCAGCACGCCTCGTCAACCCCGCAACAGTGATGTCCACCGCAGCACTTGGGAAACTCAGCCGAGCAGCAGCCGTTACCGCACACCTGCCCCTCACATTCACCGCCTCCACCGTCACGGCAGCATCCTTCATCACAGCAGTGTGTGCCAGCCGGGCAGCACCTGTCGCTGCAACATACCGGGTATTGGGCAGAGCACCAGTGCCCTTGCCCGCAGCAGGTTGCCCCCTCTGGCATACAGCCCTGGTCGCATGGGACATAACCAGAGCCGCAGCATACGCTGTCGTTGTAGCATGTTGCGCCAGCGGTACAGCAGTGCGTGCCGCAGCATGTCTCTCCCGAGTTGCAGTATCTCCCATTATCACAACACACCTTGTCGGCCGGAATGCATGCATTACCGCAGGCCTGTTCCTGGTCGGAGCAGGCCTGTTCCTGGTTGCCGCCTTCATCCTGTCCTGAAATTTCCTCTTTTATTGTAACAACCGCAGAGGCATAGCAGGCCTGTTCTCCGCCTTCTGCAAAGTAGCCTTTCAAGTAAATCACTACCTTGCCCTCGCCTGCAGATTCGGGAACGTAGATTACCGCACTGCCGCCGGTCTTTGGGATGGGCAAATACTCATCTACACCACTTCCAAAGGCCCTGACGTCCAGGCGGCCTATACGAGCAGAGAACATTTGCCCGACAGTTGCAGCTATAGTTACCGTGTCTCCTGGATGGACCTCGTTCGGGTTGGCACTAACGCTACAGGCTGCGGTTTGGCCTCGAATGCCTGCAGCACCAGGCCCCCGCTGTGGAGTAGGGTTCTTGGCCAGGTTCGCGTGGATTTGTAGTGCAACTTCATACCCAGGATGTCCAGGTTCTACTGTTCGGGCCACATCCACGCCGGCTTGAAGGCTTTCTCCAAGGCCGTAGTCCCTGGATTTAATATCCTCAGGATGCTCTCCTGCAAGTTGTCCTGTCTCGTGGCCGTAGTTCAGGACGGACTCAAAGAAATGTTCCAGTTTGTTTGCGTACGAGGTAATATTTTCCTTCAAATGGAGTTTATCCTGTATGTAATTCCAACTCTGGTAGGTGATGGCAAGCGTGGCCATAATCACTAGTATGGATAAAGGGGCAATGCCGGCATTGGTGCACAGTATCGGTCTGAAGAATTTGGATATGTTTCTCTTTGTTTTCATGATCTTCATTTAGCCTCAGCATCTATCCTTGTTGTTACTGTACCCAGGTGACCTTCTAAGAAACCAAAGATTATGCCGTCGTAGATGAGTAGTTTCATTTTGGTGTCGTTGTAGTCTATTTCCTTCTGGATTAAAGGGGGGCCAAGCTTTCCTGTGACTTCATCCATTGTCATGTTGAACGGATAATCCTCCGGTTTGAACAGGCCCTTTTGTACCTTGCTTTCTTTCTTCTTGATCTCTGTTTCCGTAATGAAGATCCCGTTAATGAAGCTTTCGCAGAGGCCTTCGTCCACGTAGAACCAGAGTTCATCCACCCTGACGTGCCCGTCCTTTATGGTGATTATCTTGCTGAAGGAGTTGGGATAGCCCATCTGCCTTACAAAGGCCTGCTGGACTGGAGAAAGCCGTGTCAGATACATGTCTGCCTCTAGTTCCTTGACCCTTGAAAACAGGTGCTTAGAGAGTTGCTGGCTGTTGCCATGCCGGGAAGGCTCAGTCCCAGTGGAATCCCTCTCTACCGTGGCAGTTACGGTAAAATGCGTGGTGGATCGATTCCAGCTCAGCACACCGATGTACCACCTGCCTGCCCTGAGCGGCGGACTGGAGGAACTGGTCACCACTATGCGTTCGTCTGCCGTGGGACCATCTGAAATGAAATCGGTATCAGCGTCGTATTGGCTCACGGTGGTTCCTTGGAGCCTCGTGCCGAATTTCAGGTAGAGATCCAGGTCGCCGGTGGCATTTGTGATGGTCACCGCAAGCCTGGTTGCATCTGCCGGGACCTCTATGAACAGGTTGGTGGCCATCACCTGTCCAGGCAAGTATGTGTTGAACGCCACACCGCTTTGCAGGGGCTGGTCCTCGGCGCCTGCCATGTTCCAGGAAAGAAGCAGGAACAGGATTGACAGGAGGAGCTTCATTGGCATGTGGTCCTCTATGCAGCATTCCTTCTTGGCGGGGATGGGCCTGTGGCTATGCATGTTTTTCATCTAGAGACCTCCTTCATTGCCCGTTCGCTGTACCTTTCAGCTGAATTACTTCCACTACGTATGGGCCGGATGTTGGGTATATGTAGAGCCAATAATAGCGTTTGCCCGTCAGCTCCATTGCGCCGGTTTCGTTCTTCCAGTAATGGGTAGTGTTTCGGGATGCCGGGTCCCATGAGTTGCCTGCAGGATACAGGTACCAATTCCTAACTTCTGGGCCTGAAAGCGAGAGCTTGACCGGGACCGAGGCCTTGGGCCACAAGTCAGGGTCTTGGTGATATTCCGGTAGCTGCACCTGTATGAGTTCTCCCCAGGCATAAACGTCGTCCGAAAGCAGATTTTCCGGAATGAGCAGGTAGCCGTCTCCCTGTCCTTCAGGGAAGGTGAGGGAGATAAACCACCGGCCGGAATGGTCCTGGAAGGTCACCACGCTCTCTTCCTGGTTCTCCTGTTCACCCTCGTCCAGATAGATGTCGTAGTATTTGAAGTCGGTCCACGTCCAATACTTCCTTGGTGAAAGTCGGCTGTCCACGTATGCCTCTATGAATATGCCGATCTTGTTGTGTCCTGGATTCAGGGGTAACTGGCACGTGTCATCGGCAGTGCAAGTGCCGTTTTCCGATGTAATCCTGGGGGTGAAGTTGTCTGTTATGATCTTAATGGTCAGGGTTTGGGCAGTCGTTCTGTAGCTGCTCGTAAGCGGTTCGGTGGTGCCGTCTTCCCGGACCACCACCATGCGGTACGAGGGATATTCCTCGGTAAGGTAAGTTGCGTCATACGAATTCCACGGCACGCTCTTTTTGTCCAACTCGTCCCAGAGGTCCTTTACATCCCTGTGATCCAAAAGGGCGGTGTATCCAACATAGTTTACCTCTTTAAAGTCTGTATGTTGGCTTCCCGTATTCCAGCTCGATACGAAGGGCATGAAATGTCCAAGGCTGTTGGTGTCGTTGTCCGAGCTGCTCCACTGGAATTCTATCTTGACGTCACTGTCGTTTGGCAGGTTCGGGTCAGCCACGTAAAGCGCAGATCCATGCCTTTTGTAGACGACCATGGCGTGCCCGCTCCCCTTGGTCATGTTGTCCGAGTCTGCAAAGATGGCGACGTACTGGGGCCTTCCCGTCAGGAGCAGGGCATGTATGAACATGAAATATGTCCAGGTGTCGTTTTTCTTCTTGTGAAGGTCAAGCCAATAGAGAAATGGGCTGTCAATTCCCCAGTTCTGAATTGTGGAGCACAGCTTGATGGCCTGGTCGTCGTCCCGGGTAAACCCCGGCGTGCCGTTGTTGTAGAGACCGAACAGGGGCTGACGCTTCTCTTTGCCCTTTCTCTTCTCACGGTAGTAGTGCATGGCAGCTATGGTCATGCCATTGCATAGGCCGTCAGGCTCCAGGTAGGTGCCGTCGTTTGAAAATTGCCAGTTGTCCTTTCCAACCTCAAAGCCTGATTCTATCGGATAGTCTGAGAGAAATATGCTCCAAACCATACGGTTTATAAGGATGTTGCTGAAGTGCCTCGTGGCTATGGTCAGGGAATGGTCGTCGTGGTCGAGCTCGGGGATGCCCTCCAGGCGGCCCGTGTCCTCGTCGTAATAGAAGGCCATGTAGTGAAAACCGTCCTGGATTTCTACCGGAATCTTTACCGAGATCACCCGGTCTGAATAGGTGCCGCCGTTTGCTATGGTGATAAGCGGGGTAACGGGTTGGAAATTGGGGTCTCCGGAGTATGACTCAATTGGCCTGTAGGAGACGGAAAAGTACGTTTCTTCCGGGTAGCTGCCCTCTGGCACGGTGATTTCCATGCCATGCAGTGGGCTGTCAGGCCTGTTCACCCTAATGGTGTGTCCGCCCGTACCGACGCTTTCTGCTTCCACCACTTGGATCTGTCCACCAAGGCCCATGGAGACGGCATGATCTCCCTGTTGCGATGGATGGCCAGAAGCAGCCATGTCGGCCTCCAGATGCCTCACGTTTCTGAAGAGTTCTCTGGAAAGTTCCCTGCTGTTTGCCTGTCCCATCTCATGGCCTTGTGAGCTGCCGGTCTGCTGGTGCTGGGATTCAGATTCATCCACTATGGCCGTGACCGTGAAGTGCGTGGTAGATCCATTGAGGTTGAGCACGCCGATATACCAACGGCCTTGTCTGAGAGGAGGGCTGGAAGCGGGGGTGATGATAATCTGTTCGTCAGCAGTAGGACCATCTGAGATGAAGTCGGTATCTGCGTCGAACTGGCCAACCGTGTTACCCTGGAGCCTGTTTCCATATTTAAGGTAGAGGTCCAGATCGCCGGTGCCCTTTGTCACTGACACCCTGAGCCTTGTCGCCCCTGGGCCAACGTCTATGTACATGTTGGAAGCCATTGTCATGGCAGGAAGGTAAGTGTCGTATGGCACGCCACTGGTCAGGGTGATGTCCGAGGCAATGGAAGGGGATTGTAGGATAAGGAAAGACTGGAGGGTAATGATAACCCAGAGGAGCAATTTGAGCGTCAGGGTGAACGAAAGATACTGCCTGCGCGCCTTCTGCCAGTTGTTGGTCATGGCCCTGCCTCCTGAATCCGGGCTGACCGGAAGGAGCGCAGACAGCCTGCCCGGCAATGATTATATAGAATATTATTATGATATTATATGAAGAAAGTCAAATCCTGGTTCGTGAAAATGCCGATGAATCGGTTGGTTCCTTGCCGGAGTGTGTCGCCAACCATCTGCCACCCCTCAAGGGCCTGCAAGGCGGTATCATTTCCGACATGGATGCTCTACAGGTGGTAGCCTGTCCTTAAAAATTGTCAATTTAGCGTGACAGATTTCTCTTTTGCTCAAATGAAGTAGGTTTCAATGGAGTAATCCTTCAGATTATCCGCTAATCTTCCGATAAAAGCAACGAAGCTCAAACATTTAATCCGGCTGCTTGTAGAGGATCTGCCAATTGCAACCAGCCCCCAAAGGCCTTGTCATTTTCGATCTGGTTGTGAGGTAAACTGCATTTGCCGCTTTTTTTGAGACTGTACCAGAGGACTTAATATATAAGATGAAGCTGTTAATAGCTGACGATGACAAAATATCAGGGATTCTTCTGGTAAAACATGCAAGCGCCAGGGGCTTTGATCCCATTTATGTCCAGAACGGCCGGGATGCCCTGGAGGAACTCTCAAAGGAAAAAGGGCCAAAGATAGCGCTGCTCGACTGGATGATGCCGGGCCTGACCGGTCTCGAGATAATAGAAAAGCTTCGTTGCCGATCCGCAAAAAACGGAGGGCGTCATTACCTCATAATTCTTACCGCCAAGAGTGAAAAGGAGGATGTTGTCACTGCCCTCAAGGCCGGAGCAGACGACTACATAGTAAAACCTTTTGACTCCAAGGAGCTTAAGGCCAGGCTGGAGGTTGGAAGGAGAATCATTAACCTCACTGACAATCTTTCCAAGGCCCTGGCAGAGGCCAAGAGGCTTTCCAATTTTATAGCCCACTTCGATCAGACCACAGGACTTCCAAACTACCTGTCTCTGCTTGAAGAGATTGACAGAATCCGTTCTTCCTCCGATCCCCACAGTTTATTCCTTATAAATCTTGACAATTTCAAGATAATCAACCAGGTCTACGGCATAAGCAACGGGGATATCGTGTTGAATTTTGCAGGGGCCAAGATCAAACAGGCTCTGGGGATGGACGTCTTTGTGGCCAGGGTAGCAGCCGACGAATTCGCAGCTATTGTTCCACTGAAGGGCCGCAGTTTTGGTGAGTTCGAACGACAGATACTCGACACTGGTGAAAGACTCCGCGATGTATTTTCCCATCCCTTTCCCATAGAAGGCGACATGGTCACCATAACCATGAGTATCGGGGTATCCACAATAGTCAATGAGATCGAGGGTGCAGGGGATGAATTTATAAGGCGAGCGGATTTTGCACTAAAGAGGGCCAAGAGGGCTGGGGGCAACCGCACCTTCATTCATGATCCCTTGTCAGAAAAGGAGCTAAGGGAGCGGTATCGCCTGGAAAGGGAGTTGGAATCAGCCATGGAACAGGACCAGCTGAGAATGTTCCTTCAGCCTCAGTTTACCAAGGATGGGTTGCCGGTGGCGGCAGAAGCGCTGGTGCGATGGGAACATCCGGAAAAGGGTTTGATTCCTCCGGGCCTGTTTATTCCAATAGCTGAGCAAAGTGAGCTTGTAATAAAGATGGGCGAGGTCATGATACAAAAGGCTTGCCGACTCATCGCTGAGACCGCGGAAAACCGATTTACCATCTCTGTTAATGTTAGCCCTCGGCAGTTTCAGCATCATGGATTCGTGGATTTTGTCAAGGAGACTTTGGAGAAGACCGGTGCCGATCCGTCGCGTCTAATCCTGGAGGTTACAGAAGGGCTCCTGATAAATGACATAGATTGGGTGATCAAAAGGATGAAGGAGCTGACTTCAGAAGGTGTCAATTTCTCTGTGGATGATTTTGGCACAGGGTACTCTTCACTTATTTATCTCAAAAGGCTGCCGATCAAGGAACTCAAGATAGACAGGGCCTTTGTAAAAGACCTTCCGAATGACAAGAACGATGTGGCCATAGTAGAGACCATAATCTCCATTGCCCGGCATCTTGGCTTCAAACTGGTGGCAGAGGGTGTTGAGACGGGAGAACAGGTAGCATTCCTCGCTGCCCGTGGAGAAATGCTGTTCCAGGGATACCACTTTGCCAAACCCGAGGCAGCGGAGCGGGTTATAGACAAATATTTTTCAGCGTCGTAATGATCAACAAATCATATTCCGTAAGCCTACTTTTTTCGTTGCTCCTGTTCTGCGCCGCAGTCGGCACTGTATATTTAACCATTGAGAGCCTGAAGCAAAGCAAGATAGAACAGATAGAGGGCCTGTTGTCCGAAAGGTCATACGAGGTGGCCGAAAGGGTTAGAACCCTGAGATTTAACCTGGAGCTGCTATCCCTGAACCCTTCCATTACCAGTTTCAGGCAGGGCCAGCCCAGTTCTTCAATTATGCCTTACTTGATGAGGCTTAAGGAGAAATCCGACCTGTTGGCCATCTATCTCATGGATAGAGATGGAACGTGCGTGCTGTCCACAGATCCCAGATTCCTTGGGAAAAACTATGGTTTCAGGCCCTATTTCAAGGAGGCGGTCCTGTATGGAGAGGGGACCTATGTGGCGAAGGGGATAACATCCAACAAGGTGGGGCTATACCTGTCCAGGAGAGTGGATCTTGAGGGTGCCGGCCCAGGGTTTAATTTCATGGTCATGGTGTTCAAGGTGGCACCGCAGTGGCTGTTTTCCACTTCTGCCTTCATGCAACCAGAAGAGATGGAAACCTGGCTTGCAACTCCAAACGGCGTGATGTTCAGGCCGGGTGAGGGCGGTTTTTTTACCCTCAATCCAATGGGTCCGGAGTGGTTCGAAAGGTTGAAAGGTTCCAGGCAGTTCGAGAATGCAGAGATCAAGAACCTCGGGTTTCCCCTGGGGACCTGGAAGAGGCTCATGGGGCACAAACACATCTCAGCAGAAAGACATGGCCAGGGATATCATCTTGCCAAGATAAAGTTGACTAAAAATGGATTGTTCAGCGTGGTGATACTGCCCGAATCCTTTGAGTCCGCCGAGTATACCGCCATGAAGAGGGCCGTAGTAGTTATGGCAGCCCTCTTTCTCCTTGCAGCGGCCCCACTTTGTTTGCTGCTCTTTTACATGAAGAGACAGGCGGAAGAGATCACCATGTCGAGGTCCCGGATCAGGCTGCTTGAAACCGCTGTGGAACAGGCCGCCCATACAGTGGTTATAACAGACAAGGCCGGCAGGATACAGTATGTGAATCCTGCCTTTTCCAAGATCAGCGGCTATTCCAGGAGAGAGGCCATCGGCCAGAATCCCCGGGTGCTGAAAAGCGGCCGTCAGGGACCCGAGTTCTATGAAGAGCTATGGAAGACCATAAAGTCGGGCAAGGTATGGCGCGGCCGTTTCCATAACAGACGAAAGGACGGCAGCCTTTACTGGGAAGATGCGATAATAAGCCCTGTCTTAAATGAAAGAGGCCAGATCACCCACTATATAGCCATAAAGAACAATGTTACCGGGGTGGTGGAGCTGGAGGAACAGCTAAAGAAGAAGATGTCCGAGCTCCAGGCCATAATGGATCATGCAGGGGTGGGGATACTTCTTGTGAGAAACAGGCGCATCCTTGCCGCCAACAAGATGCTGGCAAAGATCCTGGGGACCACAGAGGAAGAGCTGATAGGTCAGGAGACCCGTTTTTTCTATAATTCCGACGAAGATTACGAGATGATCATGAGGAAGTGGTATCCCAAGCTGCTCAATGGACAGAGTGTCTTTTTCGAATATAGAGCGGTTTTGCCCAATGGGAGTGCAAGATATTTCCAGGTGGTAGGGAAGGTGTCAAGGCCCGGGAATCTTGAGACCATGGAGACTGTATGGGTCCTCCATGACATCACCGAGATAAAGAGGCTACAGAGACAGCTTGAAGAGGCAAAGGACCGGGCCGAGGCAGCAAACATGGCAAAAAGCGAGTTTCTTGCCAATATGAGCCATGAGATCAGGACACCTCTAAATGGCGTCATCGGAATGCTGAACCTGCTCTCCACCACCGGCTTGGATGAGACCCAGAAGAGTTATGTTTCCAATGCCTCCACCAGTGCCGAGATCCTGCTTGCCATACTCAACGATATACTTGATTTTTCCAAGATCGAGGCAGGAAGACTTACACTGGAGAAGGTGGATTTCAACCTGATGGTGGTGATAGAGGCCGTGGTCTCTTCCATGAGGGTAGTTGCCTCACAAAAGAATGTAGAGCTACGCGTGAACCTGGAGGACGGGTTGCCCGAATGCCTAAAAGGGGACCCCACCAGGCTGAGACAGGTCCTTATGAATCTGCTTTCCAATGCGGTCAAGTTTACCGGCCAGGGCTGGATAGAGCTTTCTGTCAGGGTGGAGGAGAAGCCGGACGACTCAGTCATGTTCCGGTTCACGGTTGAGGATACCGGCATTGGCATACCCAAGGATCAGCTTTGCGAACTCTTTCAGAAATTTACACAGGTGGATGCCTCCATCACCAGGAAATTTGGCGGCACCGGCCTTGGGCTTGCCATCTCCAAGAAGCTTGCAGAGATGATGGGCGGACGGATTGGCGTTGAGAGCGAATATGGAAAGGGTTCAAAGTTCTGGTTCACTGCCAGATTCCAATATGGCAACTCGGCTTCTGACGGGTGCATGGAGGAGCCAGGTTCCGGTTTTGCCAGCGTTGACTTGATGGAAAAGATCAAGACCAAGGGTTGCTCCAAGAGGGTCCTGGTCGTTGACGACAACCTGGTCAATCAGCAGGTGATTGTGGCAATGCTCAGAAAGCTGGGCCTCCAGACCGAGGCGGTGAGCAATGGACAAGAGGCCGTGGAGGCCCTGTCGGTCATTCCGTATGATCTCGTCTTCATGGATATACAGATGCCAGTGATGGATGGCATGGAGGCCACCAGGAAAATCAGGGAAAGGGGTACAACGGTTATCAATCCTGAAATTCCCATAGTGGCCCTGACCGCACATGCCTTCAAGGAGGAGGTGAAGAAGTTTCTTGAGGCTGGCATGAATGACCATCTTGCAAAGCCCATCGTGACGGAACGGCTCATTGCATGCCTCATGAAATGGCTGAGGTGCGACCGTTTTGACAAACTGTCATCGGAAGAAAGCAAGGGGGAAGGGGAAAGCAGCCGGAAGAAACATGACAGCGGGGATGGAAGTGTATACGAGAAGGGAGACGGCTTAAAGATAGATGGAGATATCCCAAGTTTTGATTTGGAAGCCCTCAATGACCGGACAATGAACGATAACCAGGTAAAAAGGCTGGTTATTGAAACCTTTTTGGAAACCATGCCCCTTGATATTGGGTCTTTGTCTGATGCCATTGATAAGAAGGATCTATTAAAAATCAGGGAAAATGCCCACACTATAAAGGGATCAAGTGCGAATATTGCCGCCATGAGGCTTTCCGCCATAGCTGCTTATATAGAAAGACTGGCAAAGAACGGCTCATCCTTTGATGAGATTTTTCCCGAGGTAAAGGCCGGATTCAGAGAACTGGAGGAAGAATACAGTATCCTGAAGAAGGAGCTGGTCAAACTGGATGTTTAAACTGATATCAACCGGTATCAGATATTGGACTGTTCTAGATTTTGGGCCTTACGGAGGCGGGCAAGGTGGGCCTGAAATGGCCTTGGAAGAAGGAATCCGCCCTGACAGCTTCCAGGGCTTGCCCATGCTGAAACCCTCCAAACCCGCTCGCTTGCCCTCGCCAAACTGAGGTTCCGCGCGCTTCGTTTCGCCCCGGAATCTGAAACGGGCTACTTCCAACGGTTTCCAAAACCCTTCCAGGACCCCCTTGCCGACAAGCCGGTTGGAACCGGGTGTTGTTCAAAAACGATTCCCTGTATCAGTAACATGCAGCCTTATGCCCGAACCCAAATTTCAGGTCGCCCGGTCATGCCCAGCTATATGGGGGATTCGGCAGTTTTTCTTTGACTCTTTCTTATATCCTGCACATCTTCTATTGAAGACAAAGAGCTGTAACTGGACTCAGTTTTTCTGAAAGGGTATTTTGCCACGGCCTCTGGTCCCAATATGCACGCAAGAACCATTTTAATCACCCCGGAACTTGGGCATAAAATTTAGTGGGACAAAGGGTTTTGTGGTATTGTTGTCTGTTTACAGGACACGGCACGAAGTGCGTAATGGGAGGATCCGAAGCTACAATGACCCGTGAAGGGAGAATCAGGATGAATGGCACCCCGGGCAGATCGGCTGAGAAGCTGGGGATGAAAGAACTTGTTGCCATGGGTGTGGGCGGCATGGTGGGCGGCGGTATATTTTCCGTCCTGGGGCTTTCCGTGAGCCTTTCAGGACATGCCGCACCCGTGGCATTCTTGCTCGGAGGAATAATAGCCTTCTTCACCGGGCTTTCATATGCAAAGCTCGGGCTCAAGTATCGTTCCGACGGCGGCAGCTTCACCTACCTGGAATATGCCTTTAGGAACAGGAATATCGCAGGCCTAGGCGGCTGGCTTCTCATCATGGGATACCTTGGTACCATGGCCCTGTACTCGTTTACATTTGCCGTCTACGGTAGCGCCATGCTCGGTGCAGCGCCCGGGGAGGCCCCTATTCATCATCTCTTGGAATCCGGCATCCTTGCCCTGTTCCTGGGAGTAAACCTCTACGGTGTAAAGGCGGCCGGAAAGACCGAGGATGTCATTGTCATGATAAAGGTGATCATTCTCGGGCTCTTTGCTGTCTCGGGCCTTTTCTTCGTTGACCCGTCACGCCTCCTTCCAGTGTTAGACAAGGGCATGACAGGGCTTTTAATGGGGGCTGCCCTCATATTTGTGGCTTACGAGGGCTTCGAGCTCATACCGAATGCGGTCAGGGAGATGAAGGACCCTGAAAGGGATCTTCCCGGAGCCATCAACATCTCCATAGTCATTACCACCATCATTTACATAACCGTGGCACTGGTGGCGGTAGGAAACCTTACGCCGCCTGAAATCGCCCAATACAAGGAATACGCCCTGGCCGTTGCAGCCAAACCCTTCCTGGGCCATGCAGGTTTCCTGCTCATCGGCCTGGGGGCACTCCTTTCAACTGCTTCTGCCATCAACGCCACCATGTTCGGCACCGCTCGTCTTGCACAGGTGATGGCAATGGACAAGGAGCTTCCCCAGGTGTTCGGCCACAGGGAGCGCACAAGGGACATTCCATGGGTCAGCCTCCTGGTAATCACCTTGCTGACACTGGTCTTCGTTAACCTCGGTGACCTGGACATAATCTCTTCCTTCTCGAGTGCCACTTTCCTTATAATCTTTGCAAGCATCAACCTTGCCGCGCTGCGCCTGAGGAGGCAGATTTCCATGTCTTTTGTCTTTCCCATGGCAGGCCTTGTTCTTTGCATGGTCTCCTGGGGCGTTCTGTTTGCCTATCTATGGGAGAAAAAACCGCATTGCCTGATTTCCATAGTGGTATCCTACCTTGTGATTGCCTCTGCCGAGTTCCTTTTCAGCAAGAGGCGCATCCTTTTCAAGGGGGCCTGATTGCCCGTCAACCACGGGAGCAGAAGCGGTAACGGAGGAGACAGATGGAAACCACGGCAGTAAAAGAGCAGAACGGAAGCCATGCGCTTATCAGCATAGGGCTCGTGGTGGAGGCAGGGGACAGCCAGGTTGAATCCTGGGCCGAGTGGCTCAGTGAGGAGCTGGCCAGAGGGCTGGCGGCAGACTTCCCGGGTTTTGAGTGGCGCTTTTTGGTGCTCAGGAGGCATGATTTCCCCAGGGCCCTTCCAAAGGACCCGTTGCTGCTTCTTGAGTTCGGCTCAGACGTGAAAATAGAATACAATCTGGATTTTGTCCTCGTGTTGACCAGTTATCCGCTAAAGGCCAGGTTCGAGCAGGGAATAAATGGGGTGCCATCCAATCTTCTGGAGACAGGGGTTGTTACTGTCGCGAAGATCATGGAGAACAGGGACCCGGGCCAGGCCAGGGATGCAGTTCTTGCCCTTTCACGACACGTGCTCGGGCACCTTTGGGGCCTGGATCACGACGATCACACGGTCATGAAGCCCAGGAAGTTCTGGACCGGGCAGGGACCAGTTGAGTGGGGCCCGGAAGAAAAGAGGCAGATTGAAAAATATCTCAAGGAGGTTGCCGATCCAAGGCTGGAGGAGACAACCCGTGCCTCCAGGAGCAAGTGGCGTTTCTACCTCCAGGTCCTCGCAAGGGAGAAAAGTGCCATTGCACGGGATATCTTCCTGTTCCGTTCGTGGCTCATGATGCTGCACCTTGGACGGTTCATAGCGGCAACTGCCGTATCCGTGATATTTCTTTTCCTGAGCGCCGAGGCATGGGAGATGGGGGCGGCAATCCAGTCGGTCTGGCTTGATTTCGTCCTGGCCGGTGTCATACTGGCGGCAACGCTTTCTCTTTATTACGGGCAGAACCTGCAGGGGATAGCATCAAGCGACCGCATGATGGAGCAGGCCGTACGGAGCAGAATAGTGCTGTTTGGTACCCTGGCAGTGGGAATGTTTGCCTTCTGGGTAACCCTTGTCATCTTGTCCACCGGTATCATATACCTGTTTCCAGACACCGTGCTCCTGGGCTGGGCTGGGTTAAAGGCCGGGACAGACCTGCCCGTGTTTCACTATGCAAAACTCATGGCCACCTTCGGCATTTTGGCGTCAGCCGTGGGCGGAAACCTGGAAGAGGAGCAGGACATCAAAGCCGTCCTGGTCTATACGGAAGAAACGTAAAAAAAGAGGAATGACAAAAAGGTGAATGTAAATTCCGGAAACACCATGGCAGATTTTGCCGGGGAGGCTGGTGGCAGGGCACTGAAGGCCTTCATGATCTTTGTCATATTTTCAAGCTCGATCCTGCTGGTCCTCAATACCGAGGAATCTGTTTCGGAACGCTACGGAGAATTCCTGAGGATTTTCGAGGCAGCTGCCAGCCTGATCTTTTTCCTTGAATACATTGTTAGGCTGGTAAGGTGTACAGACACCGGAAACCTGGGTGAAGGCCCTGTTTCGTGCAGGTTAAGATACGTGTTTTCCTTCATGGGACTGGTGGATTTGTGTTCGTTTATGCCGTTTTTCCTGATGCTTTCCGGCGTTGCCCAGTCTCCGCCCCTCATGCTGCTCCAGCTCCTCCGGCTGCTTAAACTTACGCGCTATTCCATGGCCTTTCATCTCCTGGCAGACGTGCTCCGGGACGAGTCCGAATCCCTTCTGGTTTCCATAATGCTCATGTTCATCATCCTCATCTTTGCCTCTGTTGGGATATACATCTTTGAGCATCAGGTGCAGCCCGAGGCATTTGGTTCCATACCCGAGGCCATGTGGTGGGCAATAGTGACCTTGACCACCGTTGGTTACGGCGATGTAACGCCGGTAACCGTGCAGGGGAAGATCTTTGCAACATTCATAACCATCGCTGGCGTTGGTCTTGTTTCCCTGCCGGCAGGTATAATTGCCTCGGGTTTTACCGAACAGCTCAGACTCAGGCGTGAGCGTTTCCAGTTAGAAGTGGAGCAGATGATCCACGAGGATGGCCGTCTTACCAAGGAAGATATGGGGCAGCTTGAAAAAGACCGTAAAAAACTGGGAATCACCAGGGGCAATGCAGACCTGATCATCGAGCAGGTGAGGCACAGGGAGCAGGCAGCAGAGGCCCAGGAAGGGGGTGGAAGATAGGTCTTCAGACAGCTATTTCATGCTAGGGCCTTCAGTGGAAGCAGGCCCCAGCATGTTCAGCAGCCAGAGGGCAGAAAACTCAGTCAGCCTTTTTCCCGTGCATCTTGTCCAGCCACTGGCGCAACCTTTTGGCCCAGTCCTGGAAGGCCTCCTTTGCATGGCCCCATTTCCCCCCTACGGTCCCGGTAGAATAGGTGGAGCCAACTCTCCGGTCCATCATGGCAGCCACTACTCTTCCCGTCTGAGAGTCGATGAATTCCGCCTCGATTGAAGCCTCTCCCACGCTGAGTGATTCACCAGTGGTCACATTGGAAAGGGCGTTTGCAGCAACACCAAGGGGCAAAACGGCCGAAGCAGGCCCGAGCACAGGGTTGCCTGCCTGGACATCGGTAATGGCGATCCTGATCCTGAGGACATCAGGGCCGGGTTCGGTAACCACCGGGTAGGCTCCCCTGAGGGCATCGAGCAGATCCTTTTCAAAGGTACCTGCCAGGGCCTTTAGCTCATCAGGCTTGATGCCAAGCTGCTTCTTGTCATCCTTGAAATAAAATATCACCTTGTCGATCATTACCTTCTTGTACTTGGTAAAGTCCACATCGGGGGCGACCCATCGTCTCAAGGCCTGATCTCCCTGTCCGGGCTCAAGCTTCGAGTAATCGCTGAGAAAACCCGTGGGTTCAATGCTGTTTTTGCTGGCACAACATGTCAGGAAAATGACAGCAACCAGGGCGGCAGCCGGGAGCAAGATTCTTTTCATGCCGTTCCTCCTTCAATATATCTGTTAAATTTCATAGAATGGTCCATCTGGCCATGGAATCCATTTTGCTGCAGGATACGTTCCATTATTCTTGAAATTTTGAAACAAAGCAATTAGCATGGAGCATATCTGTTGGAGAAGGTCCGGCATTTCATGGCACTAAACTCTTTTTTGTTGTCCATATAAAAATCAGAACATTTTCAAGCACCAGCCACGCGGAAAGTTTTGTTCATGCCACCGCTGATAGCATAATCGGTCTCCATACAATCGGACTGTTCCGGCCTTTTTAGGACTAGAATCTAGCTAAAGGAATTAAAAATGGAAAAAAAGACGAGTAAACCCTGTGACTTTGTGATGTTCGGGGCCCTGGGGGACCTGGCCCGGCGAAAGCTCATGCCTTCCCTCTACCACCTGGAAAGATCCGGACTCCTTGATCCCAAAACCAGGATAATAGGCATTGCAAGGAGGGACGAGACAACGGAATCCTTCGGTGAAAAGATACTGGAGGCCCTGAAAAAGTTCATGAAATGGGACATAGAGCCGGAGATCTGGGATCGGCTGTCAGGGCGGTTCGTATATCTCAAGATAAACATGGACCAGCCCCGGGATTATGACCGGCTAAACGATATACTTGATCCTGAAAATAGGGTGGCGGTGAACTATTTTGCCGTGCCTCCCGCCATTTACGGGGATATATGCCGGGGGCTCCATTCGGCTGGCGTCATAAACGATGAAGCCAGGGTGGTTCTTGAAAAGCCCATAGGCCGCGATTATGCCTCCTCGGTGGAGATAAACCAGACCGTTGCCGAATTCTTCAGGGAAGACCAGATTTACAGGATTGACCACTATCTTGGAAAGGAAACCGTCCAGAACCTTCTGGCCATCCGCTTTGCAAACTCCATATTCACCACAAACTGGGACCACAACACCATTGACCACGTTCAGATAACCGTGGCGGAAGAGGTGGGCATAGAGGGCCGATGGGGGTATTTTGACAAGTCCGGCCAGCTCAGGGACATGGTCCAGAACCATCTCCTTCAGATCCTTACCCTCATTGCAATGGAACCCCCTGTAAAGCTTGATGCAGACAACATCAGGAGTGAAAAGCTCAAGGTATTGAAGGCCTTAAAGCCCATCACCATAGATAATGCCGATATCAGGACCGTCAGGGGCCAGTACACCGCAGGCTTCCTTAAAGGAGGTCCGGTGCCGGGCTACAACCAGGAAGACGATGCCCACCACGAAAGCACCACCGAGACATTCGTGGCCCTCAGGGTGGACATCGACAACTGGAGGTGGGCGGACGTTCCCTTTTACCTCCGGACCGCCAAGCGCATGCCCACGAAGCTTTCCGAGGTGGTCATCGTATTCAAGCAGCTTCCGCACAACATCTTCAGCAAGAGCTACAAGAGGCTTCCTCCAAACAAGCTCATAATCCGCCTTCAGCCCCATGAAGGCATAGAGATAATGATGCTCAACAAGGTCCCGGGGATTGCAGAAGGGGTGAAGCTCCAGCAGACCATGCTGGATCTCAGCTTTTCCGAGGTCTTCAAGGTCGAGCGCATCCCCGATGCCTACGAAAGGCTTCTTCTCGAGGCCATGAGGGGCAACCAGGCCCTTTTTGTAAGCCGTGAGGAGGTCGAGGCCGCATGGAAGTGGATAGATTCCATACAGGATGCCTGGGCGCAGATGAACGAGCCTCCAAAGCCTTACCCTGCCGGGACCTGGGGGCCTGTTGCGGCAGTTACTCTCCTTGCCAAGGATGGCAGGGAATGGGAGGAATAGCAGTGTCTCTGGAACATAACGTTGAGTTTCACGAGTTCAGGGACAGGAAAGGGCTTTTCAGGAGGCTTGCCGTCCGCATCTGTTCCATCCTGTCTGCCACCATCAGGGAGAAGGGAAGGGCGGTGCTCGTGGTCTCTGGCGGAAGCACCCCGGTTCCCCTGTTTGAGGAGCTGTCCGGCCAGGACCTGGACTGGAAGAAGGTTTACGTCACCCTGGCCGATGAAAGGTGGGTGCCCCCGTCTGATCCCGACAGCAACGAGGCACTTGTAAGAAGGCATCTGCTGAAGGGCAAGGCTGCAGGTGCCAAGTTTATTGGCCTCTACAACGGGGCTTCCAGTGCACTTGAAGGCGAGAAGGCGTGCCAGGAAAGACTCGGGGAGATTATTTCCCGGATTGACGTTCTGGTCCTCGGCATGGGAAACGACGGCCATACCGCTTCCCTGTTCGCGGGTGCCGAGCGCCTGAAGGAAGCCGTGGACATGGGACAGAAACGGCCTTGCATTGCCATAAGGCCGGGTGATGCGCCCCACGAAAGGATGACGCTTACCCTTAACACCCTTTTGAAGGCCCGGCATATCTTTCTCGTGATAACCGGGGAGGAAAAGAGGAGGGTCATTGAAAAGGCCCTTTCCCAGGGCCCCATGGAAGAGATGCCCATAAGGTTCGTACTTGCCGGCTCTTCGGTGCCGGTAAGCATCCACTGGGCGCCGTAGGCTCCAGATTCATACCAACGTGAAAAGGAAAATCCATGAATAAAAAGGTCCTCGAGGTAACAGAAAGAATTATAGAAAGAAGCGGTTCCAGCCGGCAGGAATACCTGTCTCAGCTTGAAAAGGCAGGCCGGTACTGCCGGGAGCGCCCGGTTCGGCACTGCCTTCCATGCAGCAACCTGGCTCATGCCATGGCGGCATGCAGGAAAAAGAAAATCATGCGGGACCAGTCTGCCCCTGATATTGCAGTAATCACGTCCTACAACGACATGCTTTCCGCCCACCAGCCTTACGAGACCTACCCGGAACTTATAAAGGACGCCGTTTCAGAGGCCGGGGGAGTGGCGCAGGTGGCTGCAGGAGTGCCTGCCATGTGCGATGGAGTCACCCAGGGGGAGCCGGGCATGGAGCTGAGCCTCATGAGCCGTGACGTGATAGCCATGTCTGTAGCCATAGGGCTTTCTCACCTTGTGTTCGATGGAGCGCTTCTCCTTGGCGTATGCGACAAGATCATGCCAGGGCTTGTCATGGGGGGGCTCAGGTTCGGTCATCTTCCCATGGTGCTGGTTCCGGCAGGTCCCATGCCCTCCGGGATACCCAACAGGGAGAAGGCAAAGGCAAGGGAACTTTTCGCCCAGGGAAAGATCAGCAGGGAAGAGATGCTCGAGGTGGAGGCAAGGGCCTATCACAGCCCCGGCACCTGCACCTTCTACGGTACCGCCAACAGCAACCAGCTGCTGGCAGAGGTCATGGGCCTGCATCTTCCAGGCTCTTCCTTCGTCCACCCGGGCTCGGCCCTGAGGGATGCCTTCACCAGGGCAGCTGCACAGCGGGTTGTGAAAATGACTCGAAAGGGCGGGGAATTTCTGCCCATTGGAAGGCTTGTCAGCGAAAAGACCTTTGTAAACGCCATGGTGGCCCTTCTTGCAACAGGGGGTTCCACCAACCAGACAATGCATCTGGTCGCAGAGGCAAGGGCAGCGGGGATAATCCTGAACTGGGACGATTTTTCAGACCTTTCAGACGTGGTGCCCTTCATTGCCAGGATATATCCCAACGGGCCGGCTGACATAAACGGTTTCCAGGCCGCAGGCGGCATGGCGGTTCTCATCTCCCAGCTCCTCAAGGGGGGCTATCTCCACGAGGATGTCAGTACCGTGGCAGGCCCAGGGCTCGGGCGCTACACCCTGTCGCCGGTGTTGGAAAACGGGATGCTTGCCTACCAGGACGGGCCTGCCGATTCCCTGGACAAAGAGGTGATCGCCACGGTGGAAGAGCCGTTTGATTCCACGGGAGGGCTGAAGCTTGTTGCCGGAAACCTCGGAAGGGCAGTGATAAAGACTTCTCCCCTGGCAGAAGGGTCAAGTACCGTGGTGGAAGCGCCTGCCTTGGTGTTTAATGACCAGAATGAGCTTTTGGAGGCATTTCAGCAGGGAAGGCTCAACAGGGATCTTGTGGCAGTGCTCAGGTTCCAGGGTCCAAGGGCAAACGGCATGCCGGAGCTCCACAAGGTCATAACCCCCTTGAGCATAATCATGGACAGGGGATACAAGGCAGCCCTTGTCACGGACGGCAGGCTTTCCGGTGCATCGGGCAAGGTCCCCTCTGCCATACACGTAAGCCCCGAGGCCTTCTGCGGCGGGCTTCTTTCAAAGGTGCGTGACGGAGACTTGATACGCCTTGATGTCTCATCCGGCCTCCTTGAGCTGAAGGTGGCCCCTCAGGAACTTGAAAAAAGGAGCTGGCCGGATATCAGCCTGAAGGAGACGAGAACGGGCATGGGAAGGGAGATCTTTTCACCTCTGAGAAGGAATCTCATGCATGCCGAAGAGGGGGCAAGCTCCATCTTTACAAGCCATCTTGAAGAAGACAGCGTGGAGCAAAGGGCCTGATGGCCCACCCCCTTGGGTATATTTCAGAAAAGGAGCTGTAATGATCAATAAGAAATGGAGGATTTCTGCTGGAGAAATACTTTCCAGCGGGCCGGTTGTGCCGGTCATAGTCATAGACCAGCTGGAACACGCTGTTCCACTTGCAAAGGCCCTCATGGCAGGCGGGATCAGGGTGCTTGAAGTAACACTCAGGACTCCCGTGGCTCTCGAGGCCATAGGGCTTATAGCCCGGGAAGTTCCCGGGGCCCTGGTGGGTGCTGGAACCGTTACGAACCCGGATGAGCTGAAAAAGGTTCAGGAAAAAGGTGCAATTTTTGCCATAAGCCCCGGACTTACCGATGAACTTCTTGATGCAGCAAACATGGGTTCCATTCCCCTGATCCCAGGCATTTCCACGGTATCAGAGCTGATGTCGGGCCTTGCAAAAGGTTATTCGGAGTTCAAGTTTTTCCCCGCAGAGGCAGCAGGGGGCCCAAAGATGCTAAGGGCCATTTCCGGCCCCTTTCCGGATGTGAGGTTCTGCCCCACAGGAGGAATTACCCTTTCCAATTTCAGGGACTATCTCTGCCTTGGAAACGTGCTTTGCGTGGGCGGCTCCTGGCTTGTGCCAAGGGATGCCGTCTCCACTGGAGACTGGCAAAGGATAACAGGCCTTGCAGAAGAGGCCCTTGAAAAGGCAGTTGCAGCATAATGATCAGCAGACTTCCAGGACACAAGACAAAGATAGTATGTACCATAGGACCTGCCTCTGATTCACCCAAGGTGCTGGAGGAGATGATCCGTGCCGGCATGAACGTGGCTAGGCTCAATTTTTCACACGGGGAGTTTGAAAGCCACGGGGAAACAATAAAAAAGATCAGGCAGGCCTCTGAAAATACAGGGCTGCCCGTGGCCATAATGGCGGATCTTCCCGGCCCCAAGATGCGCATAGGAAGGTTTGAAAAAGAACCCGTGATATTAAGGAAGGGCGCACAGTTTGTTCTGACCACCAGGAGCGTCCCGGGAACCGAGAAGATGGTCTCCATCACCATGAAGGATCTTCCAGGGGCAGTCAGGCCCGGAGACATCCTTTACCTGAATGACGGCATCATCCAGCTCGTGGTTGGGGAAGTAAAGGGCCGGGACATCATCTGCAGGGTTATGGCCGGGGGAGAGCTTCGATCCAGGAAGGGTCTTAACATCCCTGGAGTAAAGCTTGCCACCGGTGCCTTCACACCCAGGGACCGTGAATGCATGAAGTTTGCCCTTGAAAACGGGGTAGAGGCTGTCAGCCAGTCCTTCGTAGGCACGGCCCAGGACATCCGCGATGTCAGAAATGCTGCCCGTGACCTGGGGTTCAGGCCGTTCATCATCGCAAAGATAGAAAGATCCAGCATCGTTGACGAGATAGATGCCATAATGGACGAGGCCGACGGCATCATGGTGGCAAGGGGGGACCTTGGAGTGGAAATCCCCATAGAAAGGATCGCCATAGCCCAGAAGTTTATCACCAGAAAGGCCAATGTCAGGGGAAAGCCCGTGATCACCGCCACCCAGATGCTCCAGTCCATGACCCACAGCAGGAGGCCCACCCGGGCAGAGGCAACAGACGTGGCAAATGCCATACTTGACGGGACCGACGCCGTCATGCTTTCGGAAGAGTCCGCCATGGGCGAATTCCCGGTGGAATCCGTGGAAATGCTTGCAAGAATAGCAGCAGCCACTGAACCCTACCTTGAAAGGGCCCGCTTCCGCAGGGAAATCGAGGCCTCTTCCCAGGCCCCGGGCGGTGGGCCTGTAAACCTCATAGCCCTTAGCGTGGACAACATCGTGGACAGGATGGACACGGCAGCAGTGTTTTGCCCCACGGATTCGGGAACCACTGCAAGGAATGTCACGAGGTTCAGGCTTCCATGCTGGATACTTGCCCCGAGCACCAGCGCCAGGACCTGCCAGGAACTCCTTTTTTCATACGGCGTATGGCCGCTCTGCAGGAAGGACAAGCCTGTGAAATGGGGCCGGGAAGTCAGGGAATATGTCAGGAAGTTCGGGCTCAAGGGCGATACGGCCCTTGTGACTGAAGGACCTTCCAGGATGCATCCCGGAATGGATCACAGGCTGGAGCTGATGGACCTTGGAAAAAAAGAGGTTTAGTTCGCCCTTGCAGGAAAAATACAAACGTAACTGCTCACAGGGCACTACATCTACTGCGTTGTCGGGCACTTGAAGTACAGGGAGTACGCCTGCGTACCCTTCGCCTTGTATCTGTAGCACCCTGTAAGCAGTTACATTTCAGACAGTTGTGAGATAATACTCCAAAGAACCCTGTGAGGAGTTACATACAAACAGACTAAGGCCGGGTGTATCTATAATTAACCGGCTGTTTACAGGAGCAGATTAAATGAGCAATACCAGTAAGAACACCAAGGCAAAAAAGTTCGACCAGAAGGCGATCAATGAACTCAAGAGGGCCTTTGCATACAACCTTTTCTACAACCAGGGCAAGCCTCCGGAGACTGCCACCCTGAATGACTACTACATGGCAGTGGCCCACACGGTACGTGACCGTATGCAGCATCTTTTCATCAACTCGGTAGAAAGCATTCTTGCAGAACCTGTACGCATCGTCTGCTACCTTTCAGCCGAATTCCTGGTGGGTCCGCACCTTGCAAACAACCTGATCAATCTCGGCATCTACGACCAGGTGGCCAGGGCACTGGAGGAGACCGGCCTTGACATAAAGGAGATAACAGAACACGAGGTGGAGCCCGGCCTGGGAAACGGGGGGCTCGGGCGCCTTGCAGCATGCTACCTGGATTCCCTGTCCACCCTCCGGGTGCCTGCCATCGGCTACGGCATCCGCTATGAACACGGCATGTTTCACCAGGTCATAGAAAACGGCTGGCAGAAGGAGCTCAGCGACATGTGGTTGCACTACGGTAATCCCTGGGAGATCAAGAAACCCGAAGTCTGTTACGAGATAGGTTTTGGCGGCCACACCGAGGCCTACACGGATGAACAGGGCAACTACCGGATGCGCTGGGTGCCTGCAAGCATGGTCAACGCCGTTGCCTACGATACCCCCATCCCGGGCTACAAGGTGCCAAACGTCAACATACTCCGTCTCTGGAGCGCTGAGGCCGTTGAATCCTTTGATTTCGAGGAGTTCAACGTGGGTGATTACTTCGGGGCCATTGAGGAGAAGGTGAAGGCGGAGAATATTTCAAAGGTCCTTTACCCCAATGATGAACAGTGCCAGGGAAAGCAGCTCCGGCTTCAGCAGCAGTATTTCTTTGTTTCCGCCTCCCTGCAGGACATGATCAGGATACATCTCAAGAAACACGGAAGCCTTGCCAACCTTCACGAGGGCTTTGCCGCGCAGCTGAATGACACCCACCCGTCAGTTGCGGTACCGGAGCTCATGCGCCTTCTCATGGATGAACACGCCATGGGTTGGGACGAGGCGTGGGACATAACCACCAGGACACTGGCATACACCAATCACACTCTTCTTCCCGAGGCCATGGAGAAGTGGCCCATGGGGCTTTTTGCCTCCCTTCTTCCCAGGCATCTTGAGATCATATTCGAGATAAACCGCCGTTTCCTGGACGAGGTCAGGGAAAGGTACCCCAATGATGAGGCCCGCCTTTCACGCATGTCCATCATAGATGAATCAGGCGGGAAGTTCGTCCGCATGGCAAACTTGGCCTGTGTGGGCAGCCATGCAATAAACGGGGTCGCAGCCATCCATACAGAACTTTTGAAAAAACATACCCTCAGGGATTTTGACGAGTTCTGGCCGGGAAAGATAACCAACAAGACCAACGGGGTCACACCGAGGCGGTGGATGGTGGTTGCAAATCCAAGGCTGAGCGGCCTTATAACCGAGGCAATCGGGGAGAAGTGGATAACGGACCTGTACCAGCTCAGGAAACTCGAAAGATTCGTCGACGATTCCTCCTTCAGGGACAGGTGGCGCAGGGTCCAGGAGGCCAACAAGAAGGACGTGGCCGACATTGCCGCAAGACACGGAGTAAGCGTGGATCCGGCATCCCTGTTTGACGTTCAGGTAAAGCGCATACACGAGTACAAGCGCCAGCACCTGAACGTGCTTCACATCATTACCCTGTATAACCGCATAAAGGCCGATCCTTCAGTGGAGATTACCCCGCGTTCCTTCGTGTTCGGGGGCAAGGCCGCGCCGGGCTACTTCATGGCAAAGCTCATTATCAAGCTGATAAACTCTGTGGCAGACGTGGTGAATAATGATCCGGATGTCGCCGACAGGCTCAAGGTGTTTTTCATCGAAAATTACAATGTGAAGACAGGCCACAGGGTTTACCCAATGGCGGATCTTTCGGAACAGATCTCACTGGCAGGCAAGGAGGCATCGGGAACGGGCAACATGAAGTTTTCCATGAACGGGGCACTTACCATAGGCACCCTGGACGGGGCGAACGTGGAGATCCGTGAGGAAGTAGGGCCTGAGAACTTCTTTCTCTTCGGGCTCACCGTTGATGAGGTCATGGACCTCAAATCTTCCGGCTATAACCCCATGGAATACTATAACTCGGACGAGGAGCTCCGAAGTGCCATTGATCTCATAAGCTCCGGGTACTTTTCCGGAGGCGACAGGGACCTTTTCCGGCCCCTGGTGGATTCCCTGCTCTTTCAGGACGAGTACATGCTCCTTGCCGATTACAGGTCATACGTGGACTGTCAGGACAGGGTTGGGGAGGCATTCATGGACAAGGAGCACTGGACCAGGATGTCCATCCTCAACACGGCAAGGATGGGGAAATTTTCCTCCGACCGTTCCATCGGCGAGTACTGCAGGGATATCTGGGATGCAAAGCCCTTCCCGGTTAAGATGAAATGGAAGAAGATACCTGAAAGCGGGATAGTGTTCCGGAAGAAATAGCCCCGGCTTGAAGTGGGGGCAGGAAAAGCGATGTCTTACCCCTCCTCTTCCTGCTCCTTCTTTTTCCTCCTCATTCGAAGCTGGAGCACCTGGCGGCCGAATATGTGCTCTATCAGCTTTTCCTGGTCATCCTCGGTGATCCAGATGAATTTTATGGCCAGAAAGTGGTTTCCGTTTTTTTTACCCTTTCTTACCACGCGGCCAAAGCAGTTGAAGAAATAGTGCTCCGGCAGGAGACCGATATGTAGATCCAGTATGGTGCCAGGTTCAACGGCCCTTTCTGAGGTAAAGCCCACCCCCTTTGCACTGAGGTCCACCTTGCAGAGCCTGGCCTGGTGATGGTTGGCGCCTGAAGCCTCATCTCCCCCCAAATGGCCCATGAGGATATTTAGTTTCTGGTCTATGACCTCGAGTACGGCGGCAAGATCCGGGTCCTTGTCTCTCAGGCGTTTCAGGTGCTTCCTGATCCCCTTTCTCACCGTGGGATGGGTGGATTCTATCCATGGATCCTTGAGACCCGCCATGTACTCGTCCAGCTTCT
>CAYZJS010000020.1:0-33604 GCA_964478865.1 uncultured Thermodesulfatator sp. | reverse complement strand
TACCGAGCCGGCGTGAATACGGACATTTTTCCCTATCTTGCAACCTTCGTAAACGACGACATTTGGAAATATCTCCGAGCCCTCCCCTATGGAAACCCCCTGGCCGATTACCACACCGGGATGGACCACCACCCTTGGACCCATTTCAACATTGTCTCCCAAAACGGCACCCGGGCCTATGGTCACCGCGGGATCTATACGGCATCCTTCACCTACCACTGCGGACGGGTGGATCCCCTTGGGCTCAAAGGGCCTCGAGGCAAAAAGAGAGGCAACCCTTGCAAAGGCCAGGTACGGATCCTTCACATGGATGCAGGGCCTTTTTTCATCAAATGGCCAGTTTTCCGGGAGTATCAGGGCACCGGCACCGGATTTTTCCACAAGCCTGGCGGCTCCCGGACTTACTGCAAAGCTGATTTCGTCTTCCCGGGCCGACTCAAGGGAAGCTATACCGGTAACCGCGAAATCGGAGCTGCCGCTAAGCGTTCCACCCGTGAGCCCGGCCAGTTCCCTGAGGGTGTGAACTGCCATGGCGGATCAGAAATTTCCTCCCATGCGAAACTCCCAGTTGCTCTTGTCGTCATCGGGTTCCCTCTGGACGTTATAACCCCATTCCACGCGAAGAGGACCCATGGGAGAAAGCCACCTTACCCCGCCTCCAAGCGACATCCGGAGGTTTCCGATATCCATGTTGTCCTTGGCCCACACGTTTCCCATGTCGTAGAACACCACGCCGTTTAGTCCCATGTTCTTGATAAGAGGGAAGATCATCTCGGTCTGCAGGTAACCCATGTACTCGCCACCGATACGCTCGTCTGTCTCCGGGTCCCTGGGGCTGACATCACCGTACTTGAAACCACGGATGGAATCGAGCCCGCCCAGGAAGAAGCGGTCGTAAACCGGCAGCTTCCCTCCCGAACCCTCAAACACGTAACCCGCCCCGAGCTTGGCATGGCCCACGAGGTCCCTCCATATGGCATGGTAGTACCCAAGTGTTCCCTGGAATTTCACATAGGCTGCATCTCCCCCGAGGATGCCCCCGGCATATTCCACTCCGAAGTCATTCACCCATCCCCTGGTAGGATTGAAATACCTGTTCCTTGTATCATAGGAGAGGCCTGCATTGAGCGACCTTGTGGACTTGATATCCAGGGAGTCCTGTATGATGACGGACGTATTGTCGCTGATGTCCGAAAGGTCGGTATAGTCTGCCCTGAGGCCGAAGAAAAATCTCAGGTTGTCTGTAAGCGGATAACCAAACCGCAGGGCACCGCCGATACTGTCCTTGGTGTAGTCAGAGTAGTCATAACGCCAGTTGTACACGTCCATCCCAAGGGAGAACCTGGTATCCCTGAAATAGGGCTCGAAGAAGCTCAGGGAATACCTCTGGGTGCTGCCCCCCAGGATCCCCTTGAAACTGAGTGTCTGTCCCTTGCCCAGGAAGTTTCTCTGGCTTATTTCACCCATGAGCATAAGGCTGTCCACGGAACTGTAGCCAGCCCCGATACTGAAGGTCCCTGTGGGCCTTTCCTTGATCTTGACGTCAAGGTCCATGTGTTTTTCGTCCTTGCCGGGCTTTGGAGTAATTTCCACGTCTTCGAAGTAACCAAGCCTTCTCAGCCTGTCGTTGCTCTTTTTCAGTCCTGTTGCAGAAAAGGGCTCAAGCTCCATGACCCTCAGCTCGCGCCTGATGACCTTGTCCCTTGTTCTGGTGTTGCCGGCAATGGAAATGCGGTCAAAGTAGACCTTGGGACCGCGGTTCACCACCAGGAGGATATTTACTGCCTTTTTCTCAGGATCCTTTGTTATGGAAGGGGTTATGGTACAATGTGCAAAACCGAAATCCGAATACTTGCTGGTAAGGTTCATTATGTCCTTTCTAAGGACTTCCTGGCTGAAATAATCCTGCTTTTCAATCTCCAGGGACTTCAGGAGCTCGGTTTTGTCCTTGAAGAATTCCTGCTTGATGTCAACCTTGCCAACCGAGTATCTTTCGCCCTCCTGTATAGGAATGGTTATGTAGAGATCGGCCCCTTCCCTCTTCACCTTGGGCTCTCCAACCTTGGCGTCAACGTAGCCGTGGTTGTGGTAAAAGGCGGCTATGCGGCCAAGATCCCTCTCCAGGGCATCCCACTTGAGGACACCTGCACTGCCCTTGATCATGCCCATTATGTTCCTGATGCTGGGCGTCCACCAGGGCTTTCTGGCCGAAACCTCCATGATGCCTGTGAGCTCATCAGGGTCAAAGGCCTTGAGTCCCTCGAACTTTATATCCTTGATCTGGACCTTTTCTCCTTCACTGATTTCGAACACAACATCTGCAGCCTGGCCGGAAACAGGCTTGATGGAAACCGTTACAGTGGTTCCGGCATAGCCCTTGTCGGCGTACAGGGCCTTTATCTTTTCAGCACTTTCCTGGAGTGCCTTTTCCTTTATGACCGAATAGGGCCTGAGTTCCAGGATTTCTTTAAGCTTGTCGTCCTTTATCTCGTGGTTGCCCTGGAATACTATCTTCCTGATGGCGGGCTTTTCCCTGAGCATGAAGGTGACAATCTTGCCTTCGGGACTGTCCTCTGCATCCACCTCAATGTCGTCAAAATAGCCCATGTCGTAGACTGCCTGGATGTCCCTGGCTATCTTGGCAGGATCATACCTTTCTCCCTTTGCAGTGGAAATATTCTGAAGGATGGCATCTGTCCCAACCCTCTTGTTGCCCTCTATCTGGACCCTTGCAACCAGGTATGGAGTCAGGAATCTCTTTTCTATCCTATCGCCCAGAAGGGTAACAAGCTGTTTGTCCTTTTCCAGGGGCCCCTGGACAAAGGCTACCTGGGGTTTCTTTTCCCTGGTATCCGTGCTCACCACGAAGAAATCAAGGCTGACCACTGAACCAAGCACAGACACCGTACCGTAGACCCCGTAACGGCTGCCTGTAACAGACAACAGCTCCCGCGCCTGGGCCGGGGTCTTTATCACCTCGTCACTGGTTCGGACCATGTGGCCCCTGGAGTCGAGCTCTGCCCGGAGGAGCCTGCCGATGTCTTCGGCAATGCCCCTTTTCTCCTTGGGGCCGATGTAGCCGAGATGGAAAAGCGTGACAGAAACGCTTCCTACTTCACCGCCCTTTTCCTGCGCATTGCACGGGGCAAGAATTCCTGAAGCCAGGACAATCGCCGCACAGAGGAAAAAGGCCAGGCATTTGCCACGCAAGAGGCTTCTGCCGGATGACAGGGCCTCGACCGCCATGCCGAGAAAATTGACCGACTGGCCTCCTGGATGATACTTCATGCCGCCTTTTCCATTACAAAGTCCGCCAGCCTTTCCTTCTCTATTTCCATTGCCTTTCCTGCCTTTAAACCGATACAGCGGTCGGTCCTCCTGGCAAGATTCAAATTGTGAGTCACTATAATTACAGTGGCATGAAAATGTTCCTTCATCTTGAACAGGAGATCCGCCACCTTGAGACCGCTTTTTTCATCCAGGTTTCCCGTGGGCTCGTCTGCAAGGATCAACCTGGGTTCCCTGACCAGGGCCCGGGCCAGTGCCACCCTCTGCTGCTCGCCCCCGGAAAGGTGATTCACGTTTTCATCCACCTTGTGCCCCAGGCCCAGAAATTCGAGAAGTTCCCGGGCCTTGCCCCTGGCACTGGAAACCTTCTCTCCGGCAACGAGGCAAGGCATCATGACGTTTTCCAGCGTGGTGAATTCTGAAAGAAGGTGGTGGAACTGGAATACAAACCCTATCTGCTGGTTCCTGAACCAGGAAAGTCTCCGGTCCGACCAGGAAAAGACGTCTTCGCCGAAATGGAGGATCCTTCCTTCCGTGGGTCTGTCAAGCGTGCCCACAAGGTGCAGGAAGGTGGTCTTGCCAACCCCAGAGGCCCCTACAACTGCGACGGCCTCGTTTTCGTATATCTGGCAAGACAGCCTTTCCAGGACCGTAGAAGCCCTGCCCTGGGACTTATATACCTTGGATAGACCTTCTACTGTAAGGGCTGGCCTTTTGCTCAATTCACCTGTTATGTCCAAACCTCCTGTCCCCGTTGTGGACTTAAAAAAAAGATCGTGAATCCGGACCTGGCATTCCAGATGGCCTGCCAGATGGGTTGGAAAAGATGCTGACCACTGATAACAAATATGCCCGCTGCTATCAAGTAGCAGAACATCAAAAACAGGAGTTGCCCCCTTTCATCTGCTTCAGATATCTGGAATATCTGAAAGATTTTCCAGGGCCTTTTCAAGCTTTCTCTTGAGACGCCTTTTTTCATCGCCCTTCTTGGCGTTTTTTACCGCCTGCCTGTAGACCTCCACCGACCTGTCGAACATCTGCCTGGCTGCATACGCATCTGCCAGGTGCTCTGCAATTACCGGGTCGTCCGGAACCAGCTCATGGGCCTTTCCAAGATATCTTATTGCGTTTTCCAGCTTGCCCTTCCTGAAATAGACCCAGCCCAGGCTGTCAAGGATAAACCCGTCATCCGGAGACAGCTCCACTGCCTTTCTGACAAGCCTTTCAGCTTCATCGAGATTGATGCCCAATTCCGCAAAGGTGTATCCTATGTAGTTAAGGGCGGGAACATAGTCCGCATCCAGCTTTAATGCCTTTTTTGCGTACTCCAGGGCCTCCTCTTTCCTGCCCATGGAATCGAGGGTCATTACAAGGGTCATCAGCAGTGCCTTGTTATCGGGGTTTCTTTCCACCCCCCTCTTTAGGACCTCTAACGCCTTATCTTTTTTGCCCGCATTCTTATAGATGGAAGAAAGGGCAGTGACAAGGTGGGGATCATTGGGCTTCTTCCCAAGGGCCTTTTCAAGGATGGCGACGGCCTTGCCGTTTTTACCCATCCTGTCCAGGATCCTGGCCCTGTGAATGACTGCATCAACCCCGGGCTCTGCGTCAAGGGGGATTGAGGCATAGGCCTTCAGTGCGTCTTTATAACGTTTCGTCTGTTCGTATGCCAGGGCCGTGTAAAAGGAAAGATCCGGGTTGTCGGGAATCCTGTGACTGAGAGGCTCCAGGATCTCCAGGGCATCCTCGGGCATGCCAAGCTGGAGAAGGACAAGTGCTATCCTGAACTGTACGTTGGTATCCTGCTTGGAAAGCTGCTTCAGGATTTCCACCTGCTTCAGGGCCTCTTTCTTCTTCCCCTGTTCCAGGAGCAAAAAAAGGAGTTTCTGGCGGGCCTTCAGGTTGTTCTGCTGGCGCAGGAGCAGGGACTGGTAGGTCTTTATTGCCTCGTCTGTCTTGTCTTCCCGTTCGTAGACCTCTGCCAGCTCAAACAGGGCCGGGGTGAAAAAACCGTTCTTGCTTACAGCCGCGCGGAAATATTCCTCAGCAGCAGGATAATCACCCTTCTCCTTGGCCACTTTTCCCAGGAAGTAATAGGCGGTGAATGCCCTTGGCCCACCCAGGGAAGCAGCCCTGGAAAGGACCTTTTCCGCCTTTTTCCAGTCCCTGGATTCGGCGTACAGTGTGCCGGCCATGAGCAGGGCCTGCTGATTGTCAGGGTCCGACTGCAGGACCTGTTCAATGGCCTCCAGGGCGTCTTTCACCTTGTCCTGCTGTATGTAGATGCGTGCAAGGAGCAGGAGAAGCTCCTTGTTTTCAGGCTCCTGTTCAAGGGCAAGCTCTGTCCAGTGCTCCGCCTCCTTGATCTTTCCAAGCTGCACCGCATTCCTGGAAAGCTCTTTTAGGATCTCAACGGAATCCTGGTCGAGTTCATGGGCTGTCTCGAGCCACTTCTGCGCATCCAGGTAGTTTCCCCTGGAGATATCCATAAGGCCCATCACATAGGCCGCATAGGAATCTGCCAGGGATTCCGCCACCCTTGCACCGCTTTTTGTTGCAGTTGCAAAAAACAGAATAGACCACGATAGGATAAGGATAAGAATCTTTTTCATGATGGTATATTTTTCAGGTTTCCGACTCTGGAGAGGGGACTACGTCTGGCAGGTTGGCCTCCAGGAATTTCCCGAGTTTCTTTTTCAGGCGGGATTCGATCTGGCGCACCCTTTCCCTGGAAACCCCGAAACGCTCGCCCAGCTCCTGGAGGGTTTTGGGCTCCTCTGAAAGAAGCCTTTCCTCGAATATCACCTTTTCCCTGTCCTTGAGACCGGCTGCGAATTCCCTGAGCTTTTCTCCAAGCTTGTCCTCCATTTCCTTCTTTGCAATGGAAGATTCCACGCCTGTTTCCGGACTGGGCAAAAAATCCAGGTAGTTGTCCTGGGAATCCTGCTTTACAGGGGCATCCAGGGACACCTCCCAGGAGCCCATCCTCTGCTCCATGTCCACAACGTCCTGTTCCGACACGTTGAGCCTCTGGGAAATCAGCTTGGGAACCGGTTCGAAACCGAGGGCCCTGATATTCTCCTTTTCCTTGTTCAGGTTGTAGAAAAGTTTTCTCTGGGCCTGGGTGGTACCGATTTTCACCAGCCGCCAGTTGTCCATTATAAATTTGAGTATATAGGCCTTTATCCAGAAGGAGGCATAGTAGGAGAACTTGACACCCTTGTACGGGTTGAATTTCTTGACCGCGTGCATAAGGCCCACGTTGCCTTCCTGGACCAGATCCAGGAAATTCTGCATCCAGAATTTCTGAAAATCCAGGGCTATCTTGACCACAAGCCTGAGATTTGACGCAACTATCTTGTGGGCCAGGGCCGGGTCCTTTGTTTCGTAGTAGGCCTTTGTTATGGCCTCTTCCTCTTTCCGTGACAGGAGCGGATACTTATTGATCTCTGCCAGGTAGCGCTGGAGGTTGTCCGCCTCCACCGGGTATGATGCAGACTGATCCTTTGGCACGGGCAAGGTTGCGGCCTTCTGAGCCGATCTTTTCTTCCTGATTTTTTTCCTGCCTTTTTTATCTTTTTTCATAGATTCTCGCTTGCCACAAATCAGGTGTGCCTGCCATCCGGGCCCGTGTCCCGCCACAGGGCGGGTGTTTCCTGGCCATAGTCAAGTATTTTCCGGGATTAGAGGCTTGCCAGGACTCCCTGGTTCACCTCCAGCATCTTGTCGCGCCCTGCCAGGCTTTCCACCAGCTTAAGGGCAAACTCCAGGGCTGTACCAGGCCCCTGGCTGGTAACGATCTGCCCGTCCTGGACCACCCTTTCCTCGGAAAGGTTGGACTGCCTGACAGCATCCCTGCACACCGGGTGGCACACGATGGTCTTGCCCCTTGAAAGGCCGTGCCTGTCAAGCACAGTGGGGGCGGCGCAAATTGCCCCTACCAGCCGGTTTTCCTGGAGCTGTTTCCTTAGGAGGGAAACCACAGCATCACTGGCAGCAAGGGTCTCGGTACTGTCAATGCCGCCGGGAAGCACCACCAGGTCAAAGTGTTCATCCCTGACCTCATCAAGCGTGACATCGGGAACAATCCTCACATCCCTTGCAGAAGGAACCGGCTCCATGTTGAAAGCAGCGATCTTGATGTCTATTCCTGCACGCCTCATTATATCTATAACGGCCACGGCTTCGAGTTCCTCGTAACCCGGAGCAAGTATGATAAGGGCCTTCTTGGGCATATTTTAAGGACCTCCATTGTTTTTGTGGTTATTTCAAAGGAAAAGATACTATAATTTATTGACTTTTGCTAATTGCTGTCTGAACTTGTTAGCTGGACCATCAACCCTGCTTAATGTGACATGACAGATGGAAAAAGCTGGCTGCTTGCTCCTTTCAATAGCTTAAAATTGCGCAAAAAGCAATCTCGGAATCAATATGGCACAAGAAAACGAAAAGAGAAAACTTCCGGTCGTTGCCCTTGTAGGCAGGCCCAACGTGGGGAAATCCACGCTTTTCAACAGGCTTACCGGCACCAGAAATGCCCTGGTGGACAGGACACCCGGACTTACAAGGGACAGGAGGTATTCACTGGTAAAGCTCCAGGGCAGAGAGGTGGAACTCGTGGATACTGCGGGCCTTTCTGCCGGTATCGGTGACGATCTTCTCGGCCCACAAGTGCGCCAGCAGACGCTGAAGGCCATGGGCCAGGCAGATTGCCTGTGCCTCCTGTTTGACGCAAGGGACGGCCTTCACCCGGATGACCTTGAAATAATCGAGCTTGCCAGAAGATCGTTCAAGCCATGGATGGCAGTGATCAACAAGGTGGAAAATGAAGAGACCAGAAATGCCGTTCTGGAATTTTTTGAAACAGGCATCGGGGATTTCACCCCCATTTCTGCAAAAACCGGCTACGGCATGGAAGTGCTCGTGGACAAACTGGCCCGCATGTGCCCGGAGACTGGAGAGCTGCCGGCCTCCCGGGAAGATACAGGGGAGGCGGGAGAAACCGTAATCCGGGTATGCCTTACCGGGAAACCGAATGTTGGGAAATCCTCCATCATGAACCGGCTCATTGGCCAGGAAAGGATGGTGGTTTCAGACATCCCGGGCACCACCAGGGACAGCATAGACTGCCTTTTCCAGAGGAAAGACAGCCCGGATATAGTATTCGTGGATACCGCCGGGATACGAAAAAGGTCCAGGGTAAAACACAGGGTGGAAAAATTCAGCGTCCTGAAGGCCATGGAGTCCATCAGGACGTGTGACGTAAGTGTCTGCGTCTTCGACGCCTCGGAAGGGATTACCGAGCAGGACAGGCGCCTTGCAGGCTACACCAGGGATTATGCGAAAGGATGCATCACGATTTTCAACAAGTGGGACCTTGTAAAAGAGGACAGAAAACTCAGAAAGCTCCTGAACGGGGAGGCAAAGCTCCTCAGAAAGATGATTCCCTATGCACCCCACCTGAATGTCTCTGCCGTCACGGGAAAGAACATAAAGAAGGTCTTTCCGCTCATTGACCAGGTCTATGGAGATTTTTCATTCAAGGAATCAACAGGCAGGCTGAACAGGATACTGAAACAGGCCCTCCTGAGAAGGAACCCCCCGGTTACCAAGGGACACTTCCTGAAGATCTTCTATGTGACCCAGACCGGGACCAGGCCCCCTGTCCTTACCTTTTTTGCCAATTATCCCAAGCTGTTTCCAGAGCATTACAGGAGGTTTCTCGAAAACTTTTTCAGACAGGAGCTTGGCATTGCCCACACGCCCATAAGGATTGTGCTCAGGGAAAGATGAAAAAAACATGTTGATTCTTATTATCTCATCCAATTATTCCAGTTGAGAGCCTCAGCATACATCCGGCCATTTAACGATACGCATAATATACGTAGATTTTGGGAACCACGGTTCCCGGAATCCAGCCTTGAAACATACCTCTGCCGTCTTTTGCTTGACGCAGGAATAATTTTTCAGATAATATCTTGCAGTTAAGTTTTTATTTATTCGTCAAAGCATACTATAATGTGAGAGAAAAAATAAAAATCCCAGACTCCTTTCCCTTTGAATGAGGTGCTCAGCATGTCTTTGGCCGGCTCGAAAAAAGGTATATCTCTTATCCCCTATCTTCAGGACGGCCGAGGATTCCAGCTAAACCTTCAAAATCCACCCCCAGATAACGCCCAGCTTGCAGGAGACTGTCTCTCTGCACCAGGGGCCGATCCCGTTTCCAGGCTGTTGAAGGCTGAACTCCTGACCGGTGCGGGACAGGGCCTGGAGGAACTCTTGCTTCTGCTTTCCAGGGACAGTTACCCCTCCGTTGATATAGACCCGGCAATTGTCTCCAACAGCCTGGTTGACAGGATATGGCGTGATTCTCATGAATTTTTCCAGTCGTTGCCCGCCTTCCAACAGCCCCTGGAGCTTTTCCGGCCGCCTGATTCTCCTTTGGAGATGCCGCGTTTTAAGTCGGTGTTTCACTGTTCACGGCTAAAAAGGTATTTTCACCCCCCCTGTCCCTTTTGTGGCCGTGAACTGGAGCTTGCCGAAGATGACCACCTTCTCGATCTGCATGGGCTGCCACCCTATTCTTCCTCGCTGGAACGCTTTCTCTTTTGTCCACGATGCATTCAGGGGGAAGCGGCTGTATTTTATAACATCAGAACATACCGTGTCACTGCTCAGAAAGTGCAGGTCAAAAATAGCGAGGAACTTGTAAGCTCCTGGGGGCAGCTGATAGAGAAAGCAGCCACTGGAAGTAACCTGCCCTGCATTGATTGTCCCGAATCGGGAAGGTGCTTTTCCCAGGAAAAGGCTGTGCTTCAACACGTGAATATCCTGGCCTTTTATCCCTTTTACATGTTCATTTTCAAGGCGCCTGGCATGCAGGCCAGGTATTTTCTCGAACTT
Organism: uncultured Thermodesulfatator sp.; assembly: GCA_964478865.1. GTDB lineage: Bacteria > Desulfobacterota > Dissulfuribacteria > Dissulfuribacterales > QOAL01 > QOAL01. Next base: position 23,413 of record CAYZJS010000020.1, on the reverse strand, counting down.
GCCTCCGGCAGGCGGGATACTGATGATTATGCTGATCCGGACAGAAAATTTTTCTTTGATCCCGTTGATCCCCGCTTTTTTTACGAAGTGCTTTTTTTGAAACTCTCATTCCTTTGCCAGGTCTTCCGGGACATATTTTCCGAGCCTCGCATTCGCATCCTGGATGCCTCGCGCCTGATGGACCGGCTATGGGTAAAAATGCCGCCATCTTCGGGTCTCCTGCCAAACATGTGGTCATTTGTCCCGATATTTGCCGGACTTCCCGAAGATATCAGGGAAACCACGCGTCCCAGGCCACTTGCAGGCCAGGTCCTATTGAATTTCGCTAGCTTATGGTTCCATGTCCTATGCTCTAACCACACCCGAAATACACTGGAAGTGAACCGGGCCATCAACGCACTTGTTGACATGACAGAAGAAGGAACCGGCCCTTCCTGGAGCCGGGCCGGAGACACGGTCAAAGATATCCTTTGTCCCGGGGCACTGTTTTATGAATCCTCCGGATTCCGGGCTACAGCGGATCACCTTGCAACATGGACCGAGGTCATGGATTTTGGTGCGGCCCTCATAGGAGAGGCACGAAAGGCGTCCGTGGACCTTGACATCAATACGCTGCTAAGGAACGCGGAATTGCTGGCCCGAACTGTAAAGGACTCGATTTTCCCACAGACCGGGATTCCCCTGGGTTTCCACGAACAAAAACCGGATAATGACAGCGAAATAGCCATGATTCTGGATGAGCTCCTTGTTAAGTGGAAGTTTGACAAAAGGCCGCAACCTGCTCCTGAAATACAGGCAAAGGAGTGGGGCAAACCGCAGCCGGCTCCTACCGAAAAGGATTTCAGCACCTCACCCGGCACGGACATATCTCTTGAAGAAACGCTTCCCCTGGATACGAAAGGGATTGTTGAGGATCTGCCGGAAACAGTCATACTCGGAAACAGGCATGGTGCTTCCGGCGCGATATCACCAGGGAAGAAGGAACCGCCGCCTGATAAAAAGGATTTATCCTCCACCCTGGAACTGGATCAGCCTCGGGATGACGATGATTTTCTGGAAGAGACGGTCATTCTGGGACCCACTGATAGCACAAGGTGAACCACCCTGAGATAAGGAAAAACATGACTGATCCCCAAAGGCTTGCACATCAACTGCGTTCAATATTTGAGAGCAATCCCAGGGATGCCGCTCGGCTTATTGAAAACCACCTGGAGAGGGAGCTATCGGGGCTCCCCCTCCCAGACAGATACACGCTGCTGAAGGAGGTGCGTTCCAGGTTCCCGGATGGAAAGGCTGATGCCGGCTCACATGGCCTGGCATCGTCACCGGTCTGGTCCGAGCTTGCGGGCCTTATTCTTGGCCGGGCGACCTCAAACGCAGAACTTAACTCGCAGGAGGTTCTGGAAAAACTTGCTTCCTCCCTGAATGCCCTGTTTGAAGCCATTAACGACATCATGGCGGTTATAAACAGCACCCTAACAGGCCAGCAGGAGGAATTTGCCACCATCAGGCAGGTTATCGGAAAGAGCATGAGCGGGGAAATCGAACCGCTGGAAAATTACCTGCACAAGATTAAGGAGGTTTTCCTGATATCCCATGAGGCATTTCAGATGGCAGCAGAAGAAGAGGTCCGTAAGTTCCTGACAGAGCTTGATCCAGGCGAACTGGAACAGGATCTGGGCACCGGCCTGAAATTCGGCCCCTTGCGCAAGGCAGAGCTATACGACGTGTTCTGTGCCAGGTTTGAAACGTGCGAGAACTGGTTCAAAACAGGCCGATTCAGAGAGGAACTGCTCCGGACATTCGAGAAAAAATGCCAAAAAATATTGCAGGAAAAGGGTCTAAGCATCTGATTTGCCGGACCGGTAAAACGGAAACGGCAAGGCATTATTTATGGCACTTAACAGCATAGAACAGGAGGTAAAGTGAAACCGGTTAATTTTCAGTTGATTCTGTCAGGCTGCATCATACTCCTTCTGTCCGGGTGTGGAGCCAAGAAGCTGCCCCCCCCTGAATGGCACTTTCAGCAGGCTGCAATCAAGGTGTCCCTCACGGCTGATCCAAGCCTCAACCTCTTTGATGAGACGCCGCATACGCTTTTCATGTGTATATACCAGTTGAGCGATCCGAACGCCTTCAATGTGTTCATCCAAAACTCAAAGGGCATCTCTGACCTTCTTGCTTGCAACCGTTTCGACCCTTCTGCAGTAAGCTTCAAGAGGGTCATAGTTCAACCAGGCAGTGAACAGGACCTGATAATGGATAGGGCAGAGGGGGCCAAATACGTAGGAATAGTGGCCGGTTATTTTGCCCTTTACAAGGAGAGTTCGGTCCGGCTCCTGGACATTCCAGTTGTGGTGGAAACCAAGGGATTCATCAGAAAAACCAAGACAAAGAAGCCTGGCAAGCTGGCAGTAAAACTGTATCTCGGACCACAGGGCATCAAGGAGACGGGAGTGAAAAGTGAATTTTAGCAGACCCCTATTCTGGCACCAGGGCCTTTTCCTCCAGCCCCAGCATTTCCAGCTCTCGGACCTGTACCAACAGGCCTGCAGCAATGCCGTCAGGCAGGCGGCAAGTCCTTTCATGTGGGGGATAAAGCACCTGAACATCGAGAAAGCAGCCCTTGGAAACAGGACGCTTTCCATAGACTCGGGAGAGATCATATTCCCCGATGGCACCTGGGTCACCATCCCGGACAATGCCTTGGTCCAGTCTCGTTCTCTCGAACAGGAATGGACCGGAGACGGCTCCCCACTCAAGGTGTATCTCGGCATAAAAAAGCTGGATACCGGCAATCCAAACGTGACCGTCCTGGAAAATCTCGATGACCTTTCACAGGTCAGCACCAGATTTGTCTCAAGGCCTGAGCCTGAAGCAGTGGACGACCTTCACGGAGAAGGGCCTCCGGGCCAGGTCAAGATGCTGTACCACGTAGTCAGGCCCTTTTTCAGCCATGAAAAGGAACAGCTGGGAGACTACGTATTCCTGCCCGTGGCGGAAATAATACTGGAGGGGGACGACCTTGATCTTTCCCCGGCCTTTGTTCCTCCCGTCCTATCCCTCAAGACGGACACGGTTTTGCTGAGGCTGGTCAAAGAGATAAGGGACCTCCTGGCATCCAAGGGATATCAACTGGCGGAATACAAGACGCAAAGGGGGATTCACTCGGCAGAGTTCGGCTCCAGGGACATGGTTTACCTCCTGGCCCTCAGGTCTCTTAACAGGTATGTCCCTGCCCTGTTTCATGTTGTGGAGACAGGCAATGTTCATCCTTGGCATGTTTATGGACTCTTGCGCCAGCTCATCGGTGAGCTTTCCTCCTTTTCCGAAGGATACGACGTTCTGGGCAAGGGCCCAGGAATGGAAGCAGGCATGCCACCGTATGATCACCGTGACATGTACAGGTGTTTTTCCGCCGCCCTTGAAACCGTTGCCGCCCTGATCGAAGAAATCACCGCTGGTCCGGAATACGTTATCAGCCTTGATTTTGACGGGACATACTACAGTGCCGAACTCAGACCGGGAATTTTCCGGACAGGCAACAGGTATTATCTGGCCCTGACTACTGCCGAGGATCCCGAAAAGGTCAGGGACTCTGTGGAAAGCTCTGCAAAGCTGAGTTCCCGGGAGTACCTGCCCATACTGATTGCCCGCGCACTGCCTGGAATAAGGCTCAAACACCTGTCCATTCCTCCACAGGAGCTTCCCAGAAGGGGCAACACGCACTATTTCCAGGTGGATGCCCATGGTGACCAGTGGGCTGCCGTGGAGCAGGGCAGGAACCTGGCCCTGTACTGGGACACCGCTCCCGAGGATGCAGAGGCGGAACTCATGGTAGTGGAGGTGAAATGATGCGCCTGAGCGACTGTTTTATGGAAATAATCGCCTATGTTGACTGCCTCCTGGAAAACAGTGGACATGAAGCCAGCAGTTTTGAAAAGGTGCAGGCAGACATGCAAAGGCTCTTAAGAAAGAGCGAGGAATGCGCCACGAGTGGCGGATTTCAAGCTGAGGATTTCGATCTTGCCAGGTTCGCGGTCTGCGCGTGGGTGGACGAGAAGATACTGGCCTCGAATTGGCCCCACAGGACTTCCTGGCAAAGAGAGCAGCTCCAGAGAAGATACTATAACACCACCAATGCCGGAGAGGAATTTTTTGAACGGATGAATTCCCTTGGTCCCCACCAGAGAGATGTACGGGAAATTTACTACCTCTGCCTGTGCCTGGGCTTCAAGGGCCGTTACTGCCGCGAAGGAGACGATCACCTGCTGGAACAGGTCAAGACGTCGAACCTAAAGCTGCTTACCGGGGCATCTGTAGCCATCCCGTCGCTGGAACACGAGACCCTTTTCCCCGGGGCCTATCCGGCAGTCCGGGCAAACGGCCCAGGCCGCGGGCCCGGAAAGGCCTTCTCGGTGGGCCACCTCCTTGCGCTTGTAACTCCTGCAGCCCTCTTTGGGGTCCTGTTTGTCATTTATTCTTTCATACTCAAGGGTGTGGGAGACAGCATAGTGGAATTGATGCATTGATGCCATGAAAGATCTTATCGTCAAGGTTCTCAAGGTAATCCTGATCCTCACCGCCATATCGCTGATAGTCCTGATGGCCTTCGGTCTGGTACTATTCCTGGATTGGCCCTGGTGGACAGGGATATTCATAGTCCTCGGCCTTGCCGGGCTGTGGGCGGGCATCCTTTTTGCCAAAAAGATCGTGGCAAGGAAGAGGGAACAACAGTTTGTACAGCAGATCATTGCCCAGGAGCAGGCATATCTGGACCAGGCTTCCAGCAGTGAAAAGGACCAGCTGAAGGAACTGCAGCAACGCTGGAAGGAGGCGGTGCGCACCCTCAAGAAGTCACATCTTAGAAAACTTGGCAATCCCCTTTATGTCCTTCCCTGGTACATGGTTATTGGCGAAAGCGGTTCAGGCAAAACCACGGCCATCAAGGGGGCACGCCTGTCATCTCCGTTTGCGGAAACGGTCAGGATCTCGGGCATCTCTGGCACAAGGAACTGCGACTGGTGGTTTTTCGAGCAGGCAGTCATCCTTGACACTGCAGGCCGCTACACCATCCCGGTCGAGCCCGGCAGGGACAGGGAGGAATGGCAAAAATTTCTGGGGCTTCTTGCGAAATACCGCAAGAAGGAGCCCTTAAACGGCTTGGTTGTGACTGTTTCTGCGGACAAGCTACTTACTGCTTCGGCTGATGCCCTTGAAAGGGACGGCGTTGAGATAAGAAAAAGAATAGACGAACTCATGCGGGCCCTCGGGGTAAAGTTCCCTGTATATATCCTTGTCACCAAGTGCGATCTTGTCCAGGGCATGTCCGCATTCTGCGAAATGCTGCCGGAATCAGTCCTGGATCAGGCCATGGGCCTCAGAAACGAAGACGATTCCGCCCCTCCCGAGGCATTTGCCGCCAGTGCGGTCGAGCGCACGGGTGAACGCCTCAGGGACCTGAGGCTTTTGCTCCTTGGCTCCAGGCGCGGACAGGAGGCAAGCTCCAAGTTCTTGCTCTTTCCGGAGGAGTTTGAGGGCTTGAAACCAGGCATCCAGGCCTTTTCCAGAGGGGCCTTTGCCCAGAATCCCTACCAGGAAAGCCCGTTGCTAAAGGGAATATACTTCAGCAGCGGAAGACAGGAGGGCACTCCCTATTCCCATTTTCTGCATTCCCTGGGCCTTATAAGGAAGCAGGAGGTACTGCCAGGCACAAGCAGGGGACTGTTTCTTCATGACTTCTTCGCAAAGATAATGCCTTCTGACCGTTTTCTGCTTGCACCAACGAGGAAAAACCTCGAATGGCAGAGCCTGACCAGAAACCTCGGACTGGCCTCCTGGGTTGCCCTGGGCATCGCGATTTGCGGGCTGCTGAGCTTCTCCTTTGTGAAAAACCTCTGGTCGCTGCGGGAAATTTCCAGGGAATTTTCCTCTCCTCCATCGGTAACAGGAGAGGCCCTGACGGATATAATGACCCTGGACCGTTTCCGAACGGCACTATCCAAGGTGGAGCAGGAAAACAGGGGCTGGTGGATACCGAGATTCGGGCTGAAAGAGAGCCTCCAGGTAGAGAACAAGCTGAAAGAAAGGTACTGTTCCTGGTTTCACGACCTGTTTCTGAAACCAACTGACAGAAAGATTGCCCTGGCACTGGCGGAATTTTCCAACCAGACCCCTGACGAGGTACTGGCCGCGTACCTTCCGTATGTAGTGAGAAGGATAAACATGTCCCAGGCATATCTTTCAGGGAAAAAGGCCGACGAGCTGGGGAAAATGCCATTGCCCGGAATCAGCCCGGGCCTCCTTGAAGTCAGGAACGTCCCTGTGGATGAAGTTCAGGAAAGGATGAGCCGTCTCTTCCTGTATTACCTGGCCTGGAACACCGACAGGGACCAGGTTTCCAAGGAAACGGCAGAGCTCAAGGCATGGCTTCGTCACCTGTTTTCCAGCAACAGGCTTCACCTCAAATGGATTACCTCCTGGATAGACATCTATGGCGGCCTGGAGCCTGTCTCCCTTGCCATATTCTGGGGCGGAAGCAACCAGCCTGGTCAGGAGCCCGTGGTAATGCCTGCCTTTACGCTCAAGGGCAACGAACTGAGGGAATCTTTCCTGAAGGAGCTTGCAGGGGCACTGGATGATCCACTGCTGATAGCGCGCCAGGAAAAAGAGCTGGATGAATGGTACATGGAACAGTACCAAGCCGCATGGCTGGATTTTGCCACGCATTTCTCCCAGGGCGCATACCGTCTCAAGACCAGGGAAGACTGGCAGCAGACAGCCATGCGTATGGCCCAGAACAGCAACCCCTACCTGGATTTTCTGAAGGAACTTGCAGCACAGCTGGAACCGGCCGTGAAAAGCGGCAAGAAACAGGCCTGGACCGGGGCGGTGTTCCGTATCGTTGCCATGAGAAAAATGGCAGCGCAGCAGGAAAATGTGGCCAAGGCCAGGAACGCCATATCGGGTATCACCAAGAAGGGCCAGAAACTTCTGGCCGTCATCAACAAAGGGGCGGCACAAAAGGTTGCCGCGGGAACAGAGGAGCAGCTCAGGGCGGTCAAGGCATTCAAGCAGTACAGGAAACACCTTGAAGGGGCCATTCCCATAGTTACTTCCAGGAACAAGGCGTTCAAGACGGCCACCACCATATTTGCTGGCAATGATGCAGATGGCAAGAACGTGGTGCTGGAGGCCCTGAACTGCATCCTCCGGATAAAGACCTCTCTTGGCAGAAACGGCATCCATGAGGACGCCGTCTGGCTCCTGCTTCAGGGTCCTGCGGATTTTATCTGGAGTTACATATGCCTGGAAACCGCCTGTTTTCTGCAGGAACGCTGGGAACAGGATATCTTGTCAGAGGTTCAAGGCCCTGCGGATTGGATAAATATCAGGTCCATGCTCCTTGGCGAGCAGGGAAAGGTCTGGAGGTTCGTCAAGGGAATAGCCGGGCCGTTCATAGGCTGGCAGCCTGGCAAGGGCTATTTTGCCAAGCAGGTCATGGGGGCACAGATACCCTTTATTGCCGATTTCTTCGTGTTTTTGAACCAGAGCGCCAAAGGAAAATCTTCTGCCAGGGAAAGCTACGACGTATTCATAACGGCTCTGCCCACGGACGTAAATACGGATGCAGCCACCAAGCCCCATGAGACCAGGCTGGAGCTACAGTGTTCTGCCGGCAGCCAGGTTATGGTCAATCTAAATTATCCTGTATCCCGGAAGTTTAAATGGCAGCCCAGCAGTTGTGGGGACGTAGCATTAAAAATTGGTGTGGGCAACCTGGTGCTGACCAAGCAATATAACGGCTACGACGGCTTCCCCAGGTTTCTGGACGATTTCAGGGACGGACAGCACACCTTTTATGCCGGAGATTTTCCCGACCAGGAAGAGGCCCTTAACAGGCTGGGTATCCGGTTCATAAAGGTCAAGTACCGGTTCAAGGGCAATATGCCGGTACTCAGGCTTCTGCAATCAACCACAGGCAGAATACCCGAGAAAATAGCGACTTGCTGGGACTGAAAACTGAAAAGAACAGGCGGGCAACCGTATTCATGGACGGAAAGCAGCCGTCTTTCAGGGATTTTATCCATGTCGGCATACCAGGTCCTTTGGGACAGGCCCTCGAAGGCTGGGTCAGGAAGGGCTATGCCGGCTGGCTGGAGCACGGTGGCAGTCATAACGGGCCGGTCTCCTGGAGGTTCTGGACCATGGGACCTTCAGGGAGCAAACTTGCCTGGGGGCTTCTGAGGGACAGCAGCGATTCCATGGGCAGGCCTCATCCATTGCTGCTGCTCGCATCCTGTAATGTCAGGGCATGGCAGAATGCGTGGGAGCGCCTGCCGCCTGTACTGGAAGAAAGCTGGAGAAGTATGGAACAAGTCGCCACCAAGCGTTTCAGATCGGCAGACGAACTCCAGCAGGACTTACGTGCCCTTGCATCCATATCAGGGAAGGCGGTTTCTGGCCCGGGCAAATTTTCCGCCAGTTCAGTCATGGAGGCCGATGAACTGAAATCCGCGGCAGGAGAGCTGAAAAAACAAGACGGACAGGTGGTGAAGATTCTTCTTTCAGCAGGCGCCAAGGGTTCCGTGCCTGACAAGTTGACGAGCTGGCATGTATTCCTAAAACAGCGTATGGGCAAGAGGCCTACCGCAGTATTTGCAGGCGGCCCTGCGGACAGTCCCTTTTTATATTTTTTTTACAGGCCCTTGCTGACAGGGGATTTCCAGGACCTGTGGTCTGTTTCCCTGCGGGAAAATGGAGGCGGTTATGGACATATCCATTCTCGGTAAGACACCCGTGGCAGGGGATTCCCCTTGCGGCGAGAATATCCGGTACGAACCCGAGTTCGAAGAGCTTCAGCAGGAAATAGACAAGCTTTCTAGCCCGTCGGCTTCGGGTACGGTGGACTGGAAAAAGGTGGAGGATACCAGTATGGCCATCCTTGCCACCAAATCCAAGGACCTGCTTGTTGCAGCCTATCTTTCCGTGGCTCTCCTTCAGAATCACCGGGAGAGAGGCCTGCTTCAGGGTATCCATCTCATGCTGGACATGCTTACGAATTTCTGGCCTGACATGTTTCCACCAAAAAAACGCGCCAAGGGGAGGCTACGCATAATCGAATGGTGGAGAGACAAGACGGAAGGCCTGGTAGAGCGTCTTGCCCCCCTTTCCTTTTCAGAAACAGATTTCTCTGCAGTCCTTGCGGACCTTTCGAGTATAGACGAATTTCTCGAGCAGAACCTGGAAGGTGCCCCGAGCGTTTTAACCATAAAGAGGGTCCTGGAAAACGTAGCCCGGGTCAAGAAGGAGGAAGGGCCCAAACCTAAAGCAGCTGAGGCCGACTCCGCCCAGAAAGAGGAGCCACACGGAGCTGAAACAGGCATCTCTTCTCGTACAGGTGCGGTACCGCCTCCCGAGGTCCTGGAGATAGAAAACAGAGAGCAGTTTGACAAGGCCCTGGACCATCTTCTCTCCGGCCTCCGGAAGACGGCATCATACTTGAAGGAAAACGACCCTTCGAATCCACTTGGATACCGCCTATGGCGGTCTTCCATTTGGCTTCCGATCTTCGAGCTTCCCCCTTCTGACAACGGAAAAACCAGGATCCCACCCCCCCAGTCCCAGGTTGTTTCCATCCTGGAAGGCCTGGAAGACAATGGGGACTGGAAGGCCCTGCTTGAAGCGGCAGAGGCCAACCTGGTGCAGTTTCCATTCTGGCTAGACCTAAACTGGTATTCATGGACTGCACTTAAAGGACTGGGCCCTGATTATCTGAAGGCGGCACAGGCGGTGGAAAGGGAAACCGGTGCCTTCGTGGCCATGCTTCCAGGCCTTACGGATATGTCCTTTTCAGACGGAAGGCCCTTTGCGGGTGAACAGGCCGCACCCTGGATAAACAACATGAAACAGGAAACCGGCACGGGGCAGGCAGGTGAACCCGCTCCACTCCAGGTGCCCTCGGGAGGAGAGGTGGATGAGCTGTGCCTAGAGGCAAGAAAAGCTGCTGCCTCGGGAGATCTGGCCGAGGCCGCAAGGCTCTTTCAAGACGGCATGAATTCCACCGCGGTGGCCAGGCAGCGCTTCCTTCTGCAGGTATGCATGGTGGAACTATTAGGTGGCCAAGGTAAAAAGGCAGACCTGGTATATGCCCATTGCGAGAAGATCCTCCAGGATATAGACCGGTTCCACATGGAGGAGTGGGAGCCTGGCCTGGCTTTCCGTAGCATGCGGGCAGTATGGCGCTGCTACAGCCGGTCAAGGCTGACAGACATGAAAAGGCAGGCAGGGGAGTTGCTCATGCGCATGAGCAGGATCGACCTGCCCGGGACGATGTCACTGGTCAAAAGTTGAATGAAGTATTTTATTTGACCAAAAATTTTACAGTGATAGATATTACTGTATAATAAAGGCAATATAATAGTCGGAGGTAAACTAAGATGGGTAAGGAAGCTTCTGTAGCACCCAAGGAGAGGGTCAATATCGTCTACCGTCCTGCAACAGGTGATGCCCAGGAAGAGGTGGAACTTCCTCTCAAGGTCCTGGTGATGGGAGATTTTTTACAGGGAGAAGATGACAGGGCAGTAGAGGAAAGGACCCCTATCAACATAGACAAGGACAACTTCGACGAGGTCCTAAAGGCACAGGACCTGTCGCTGAACCTGAACGTGCAGGACAGGCTCTCAGGTGAGGAAGATGCCCAGATGGCCGTGGAACTCAGGTTCAAATCCCTGAAGGACTTTGGCCCTGAATCAGTGGTGGAGCAGGTACCGGAGCTGAAAAAACTGCTCGAGTTGCGCAATGCCCTCACCTCCCTCAAGGGTCCTCTTAGCAACCTCCCCGAATTCAGGAAAAAACTCCAGGAGCTTGTAAAGGACGAGGCCACCAGAGAAAAGGTTCTGAAGGAACTCGGGATAGAGAAGTAGGAATCTGCTTCATAGCAGTTGTACAGTATATAACAGAAAACTGAACGGGAGAGTTCGATATGGCTGAACAACAGGAAAAGACTGCTGCTCCAGTTGAAGAAAAGGTTGCAGAGCAGGGTTCACTGCTTGATGAAATCGTCCAGGCCACCAAGCTGAAACCCTCGGATGAGGCCTACTCCATAACCAAAAAGGGGGTTGAAGCCCTGATTTCCCAACTTCTGGAGCCGGGCCGGGAGGTCTCCAAGGTCTCCCAGGCGGTAGTGGACGACATGATAGCGGAGCTGGACAGGAAACTGAGTCTCCAGGTGGACGAAATCATTCACCATCCAAAGTTCCAGGAGTTGGAGTCAGCATGGAGATCATTGAAATTCCTGGTAGACCGCACTGATTTTAGGGAAAACATCAAGGTGGAGATCCTAAATGTAAACAAGGAGGATCTCCTGGATGACTTTGAAGATGCCCCGGAGATCCCGAAATCGGGCCTTTATAAACTGGTCTACACCAATGAGTACGGCCAGTTTGGCGGTCAGCCCTACGCCGCCATGATCGGCAATTACCAGTTCGGTCCAGGCCCTCAGGATATCAAGCTGCTGCAGTATATCGCCAGTGTTGCATCCATGGCCCATGCCCCGTTCATTTCTTCGGCCGGCCCCTCCATGTTCGGCATCGATGATTTCAGGGAGCTGCCCAAACTCAAGGATCTGAAGTCGATATTTGAAGGCCCCCAGTACATAAAGTGGCAGTCGTTCAGGGAATCAGAGGATGCGCGCTACGTTGGCCTCACTGTGCCGCGTTTCCTGCTCAGACTGCCCTACGGCCGGGATACCCAGCCCATCAAGGCATTCAACTATGAAGAGGAAGTACTTGATGACCACCAACACTACCTCTGGGGAAATACCGCCTTTGCCTTCGCCACCAGGCTGACCGACAGTTTTGCAAAGTACCGCTGGTGTGCCAACATCATCGGCCCCAAGGGGGGAGGTGCCGTGGAGGACCTTCACCTTCACCAGTACGAGGCGATGGGTGAAATCCAAACCAAGATACCCACCGAGGTGCTCATCTCGGAACGGCGGGAGTATGAACTTGCCGAGGAAGGGTTCATAGCACTGACCATGAGGAAGGGTTCTGACAATGCCTGTTTCTTTTCTGCCAACTCGGTGCAAAAGCCCAAGTATTTCGGCATCAGCAAGGAAGGCAAGGAAGCCGAACTCAATTACAAACTCGGCACGCAGCTTCCCTACGTATTCATCATCAGCCGCCTGGCGCATTATATCAAGGTCATACAGAGGGAAAATATCGGTACATGGAAAGAACGGGTCGACCTCGAACGGGAACTCAATAACTGGATAAGGCAATATGTTGCCGATATGGACAATCCGGCTCCGGGAGTAAGGAGCAGGAGACCCCTGCGCCAGGCACAGATCACCGTCGAAGACGTTGAAGGAGAACCAGGCTGGTACAGGGTATCCATGAAGGTGAGACCCCACTTCAAATATATGGGTGCCTTCTTCACGCTTTCACTTGTTGGAAAGCTGGACAAGGAATAAACGGTTATAAACAGAAAGGAGGAACAAGTCATGCCGATGCCAGCACACATGGAACTAGAAGCATATAACCAGGGACAGATCAAAGGTTCCTGTGACCTACAGGGCAGGGAAGATACCATTATGGTCTGGGCATTCAGTCATGATATCCACATACCCAGACATCCCCAAACAGGCATGCCCACGGGCAAGAGGATACACGAGGCATTGACCATTACCAAGGAATTTGACAAAAGTTCTCCCATGCTTTACCAGGTTCTCTGTACAGGAGAAATATTAACCAAAGCAGTCATCAAATGGTACCGTATCAATAAACAGGGAAAAGAGGAACATTACTTTACCACCAAGATGGAAGATGCCGTGATCGTCTCCATAAAGGGATGGATGCCTTCTGCCCTCGATGCCAAAAACGATCCCTACAAACACATGGAGGATGTATCCTTCACCTACAAGAAGATCATATGGACATGGGAACCCGATGGTATAGAGACCGAAGACGATTGGACCGCTCCCACTGAATAACTACGCGGGTCAACCTTAAATGGGCGTTCAACGGCTCCTGGTACGGCTTGGTGCCATGGAGGACAACCCGGACAGCCGGTCCCTTGACAGTGAATACGAGACAGTAGCCACAATCACCGAGCACCTCCAGAAACTGCTCAATACCAGGCAGGGATCGGCTCTTATCGCTCCTGATTACGGCATCCCCGATTTTACGGAGCTTATGCATTCCTATCCCGAGTCTGTCAAGGACATGGAGCGCGCCCTGAAATCCGCCATAAACAAGTACGAACCAAGGCTCAAGGGAGTCAAGGTAAAATTCATTCCGGACGAGGATGATCCCCTGAATTTGAGATTCGAAATACATGCCCGGCTTGCAACCAGGAAGGATGCGCCACCGGTCTTTTTTGAGTCCGTTGTGGATGCGGACGGCAAGATCAGCATAAGGAGATAAATCTTTGTTGCGCAGATACTACCAGGAGGAGTTGACGAATCTCAGGGAGCTGGCCAGGGAATTCTCGGAAAGCCATCCGGCCCTTGCCCCTTACCTGAGTGGTCCATCTGCTGATCCTGACGTCGAAAGATTGCTGGAAGGGGTAGCCTTCCTTACCGGAATGCTCAGGCAAAAACTGGATGACGAGTTCCCCGAGATCATCCACGAACTCATGGAACTGATCTGGCCCCACTACCTGAGGCCCGTACCATGTACATCCACAGTGGCCTTTTCCCCGAAGCCAGGGCTGAAAGAGGTACTTACCGTCCCGGCCGGAACGGGCGTCGCCTCCCTGCCGGTAGATGGCACCAGCTGCATATTCAGGACCTGCAGGGAAGTCGATGTGCACCCCTGCCGCATTTTGGAGAGCGGCTACAGGGAACAGCCGGGAAGGCCCAGGCAGCTGGTTCTCACCGTGGAACTCGAAGGCCTCACCCTCTCCCAGTGGCCCGTCTCCTCACTTGAATTCTGTCTTGGCGGCGCCTATGCATCGGCCTGTGATCTTTACTGCCTTCTCCTTAACCAGGTCATGGACGTTAGATTGCACCCGCTGGAAGAGGGCTCGGACCTTCTGCTTCCTGCCTCGTCTGTCCATCCAGGAGGATTTTCCGATGATGAGGCCCTGCTGCCCTATCCCACCAATTCCTTTCCGGGCTACAGGATGCTCCAGGAATACTTCGTCAATCCCAGGAAATTCCTGTTCATTTCCCTGGAAGGCCTGGAAAGATGGACGAACAGGGGAGATGGCGCCAGGTTCGAGATAATCTTCAGCCTGAAACCGGGGGAGGAACCCCTGCCCCAGGTCACGGGTGAAAGTTTCGTCCTGTCTGCCGTGCCGGTGATCAACCTATTCCCTTTCAGTGCCAACCCCATTCGGCTGGATCACCGAAGATTCAAGTATCCCGTCCAGCCGGCCACTGACAAGCCTGGGCATTACCATGTCTATTCCTTGCAAAAGGTCAAGGGATTCGTTCAGGGCACGGCTGCAGAAAGAGAATACCTGCGCTTTGACATGTTCGGTTCAGGACAGGGAAACGGCCCGTTTTACAATGTCGTAAAGCAGCCCTCCCTCCTCGGCCCTGGCATGGACTGTTATATATCCGTGGCCTATCCCGACGTCAGGCAGATGGCTGATATCGAGACGCTGTCCATAGACCTGCTGTGCACCAACGCGTTTTTGCCAGAGCAGCTTCAGATAGGGGACATCTGCAGGCCCACCAGCAGCACCCCGGAACTGGTGGAATTCAGGAACATTACCACGGCCTCCCCCTATTCCCTGCCCACTCTCGGAAAGGATCTCCTGTGGCGGCTTATTTCACATCTCAATCTCAACTATTCCTCCCTGGCAGGCACTGAGAATTTCAAGGCGCTTCTGAAGCTTTATATCTTTACGGAGACTCGCAACCAGAAACAGGCTGCAGTGAACATGAGAAGGATTCAGGGCGTGGAGCACCTGGAATGCCGCCCGGTTGACAGGTTGATTTCCGGCATGATGTTCAGGGGGCAGGAAGTGAATGCCGTCCTCCGGCAGGATCATTTTGCCAGCCGTGGCGACATGTACCTGTTCGGCTCCATGATAGAGAGGTTTCTCGGCTGTTATGCTGCAATAAATTCTTTTACCTGCTTTACATTGAAGGAAAGCTTTACGGGAGAACGATTCAAATGGGCTCCAAGAACAGGGGACAGGCTGCTTCTTTAAGAGAAGACCTGCTGAAATCCGGCAAGGACTATTCTTATTTCCAGGCCGTACGCCTGCTACGTTTATTCATGGACTGCGGCAGTGGAGCAAGGATAAGGACAAGGCCCGAGCTATCCTTTGCCTTCCCGGAGTCGGATATTTCAGGGATAAGCTACAGCGGGGATGAAAAAGGCGGCAGCTACGACATTTCCGCTACATTCCTGGGCCTTTACGGGGTGAGCTCTCCCCTGCCGAACTTTTACACCGAGGACCTGTTCCTGGAAGAATCCGAAGACAGGAGTACCTGCAGGGATTTCCTGGATATCTTCAATCACCGGTTCTACGACCTGATATTTTCATGCTGGAAGAAATACCGGCTTTTCTTCCGTGTAACTGAAGACAGGAGCCGGGATCAGGCGAAAAAACTTTTCTGTCTTCTAGGCCTTGGAGAAACAGAACTCAGGGAAGAGGTTCACCCCGAAAGGCTCCTTAAATACCTCGGGCTGCTTACACAGTGGCCAAGGTCCGCCCTGGGACTAAGGACCATACTACGCGATGTCACGGGGATGGACATGCTCGAAATAGAACCGTGCTGTCCGAGGAGGGTCAAGATACCGGCAGACCAGCAGTGCTGCCTCGGCCAGGCATGTTCATGTCTCGGGGTTGACACCGTGATAGGCTCGGAGGTTCCGGATCGTCAGGGAAAGTTCAGGATACATGTCGGGCCGTTGACTTCGGACGAATTTCGGGACTTCGTGCCCGGTGGCAGCAGTTTCCGGATGGTAACTAACCTCGCCAGGTTTTTCCTTCTGGCACCACTGGAATACGAGATAAGGGTAAGCCTCAAGAAGGAAGAGGTGCAGGGCACCTGTCTCGGAGCCGGGATCTGGTCCGGTCTCGGTACCGACACCTGGCTTTTTACAGGGGAAATGCCCGCTGACGGAACGGCAACCTTTTACCCGCAAGACATGCAGGAGGACAAAACACCCATTGCCAGTACAGTGAACCGAACAACGGGAATATACAGCCGGTGCAGTGCTGAGGCCCGTTCAACAGGAGGAACCCATGGTAAATGTTGACATTAAGGCCCTTTTGAACAAGCTGAATCCCTTGTGCCTCAAGGTCCTGGAAGGTGCCGCAGGACTTTGTGTTTCCAGGGGCCATTACGAGGTGGGAGTGGAACACTTTGTGGCAAAACTCATGGAAGAGCCCCAGGATGATTTCGTGTTGATACTCCGCCATTTTGACCAGGATCCCGCCAGGGTCAGAAAGGCCCTTGAATTTGCCCTGGAGGATTACCAGACCGGGAATCCTGGCAAACCGGTGTTTTCGCCGAGGCTTCTGGACTGGTTCCAGGAGGCTTGGCTACTTTCGTCCATTGACCTTGGGGCAGGGAACATCCGTTCAGGCGCCCTGCTCATGGCAATCCTGTCCAAGCCGGGGCAGTTTGCAGTTGGAGGTTACGCGGACATCCTGGGACAGTTGAGCCTGGAGACCATAAAGGGACAGTTCTGGAGCATCGTCACGGGCTCTGTGGAAGAGCCTCCACCCGGGGAAGAGGCCGCCGGGGAAGAAGGTCCGCCTGCGGAACAGACTGCGCTTGGAAGGTTCTGCGAAGACTTCACTGCCAAGGCGAGGGAAGGAAAGATCGATCCCGTGTTCGGCAGGAACAGCGAGATCCGCCAGATGGTTGACATTCTCGCCAGGCGCAGGAAGAACAATCCCATGGTCGTGGGAGAGGCTGGCGTGGGCAAAACTGCCGTGGTAGAGGGCCTTGCCTTGAGGATAATAGAGGGGGACGTGCCTGAAATACTGGCAGACGTGACCATACTGGGACTGGACATGGGCCTTCTCCAGGCCGGTGCCGGCATGAAGGGAGAGTTCGAAAACCGGCTCAAATCCGTGATAAACGAAATCAAGGCGTCCCCGACTCCCATCATACTGTTCATCGACGAGGCCCATACCCTCATCGGTGCAGGTGGCCAGGCAGGAGGAAGCGATGCAGCAAACCTTCTGAAGCCCGCCCTGGCCCGCGGCGAGCTCAGGACCATTGCCGCCACGACGTGGTCTGAATACAAGAAATACTTTGAAAAGGATGCCGCCCTGGCCAGGCGTTTCCAGCTGGTGAAACTGGAAGAGCCATCGATTGAGACCACCACGCTCATCCTGAGAGGGCTCAAACCCAAGTATGAGCAGGCCCACGGGGTGCTGGTAAGAGATGACGCCCTTGAAAAGGCATCCGAACTGTCCAGCCGGTACATCTCCGGAAGGCAGCTCCCGGACAAGGCAGTGGACCTGCTGGATACAAGCTGTGCCAGGATAAAAATAAACCTCACATCCAGGCCGGATCTCTTGGAGGACAGGCAGCGTCAGATACAGGCCCTTGAAAGGGAGAAAACGGCCATAGAACGCGACTTGATCCACGGAATCAAGGTGGATGAAGCCCGCATCGGAGAGCTGGAACAGCAGATAACTTCCCTTGGCGAGGAAGTCCGGGAACTCTCTGACCGATGGCTCAAGGAACAGGAGCTTGCCCAGCGGATAATGGAGCTTCGAAAGATGCTTTCTCGGACCAAGGAGGACGTTTCCGAAAGTTCTGGCGATACCGGCCACCAACCGGACGCCGTCCGGGATTCCGGGGACCTGCCCACTTCCGTCCCGAAAGTTGCCATGGACATGGAAATGGCAGAAAAGGAACTGCGCCAAGCCATGAAAGAGCTTCAGGACCTCCAGCATGAAGAGGCCCTGGTGCGAACCGACGTGGACCCCGACATTGTGGCCAAGGTGGTATCCGACTGGACCGGAATCCCGCTGGGCAAAGTCCTTAAAGACGAGGCCCAGACCATAATAAACCTGCAGGAAAACCTCGGAAGCAGGGTCAAGGGCCAGGACCAGGCCCTTGAAGTGATCAGCGAAACCATAAAAGCGGCCAAGGCTGGCCTGACTGATCCTGACCAGCCGCTCGGGGTGTTTCTGCTGGTGGGACCAAGCGGCACCGGAAAAACCGAGACGGGCCTTGCCATTGCTGACCTGCTCTTTGGAGGCGAGCGTTTCATGGTCACTATAAACATGAGCGAGTTCCAGGAACGGCACACGGTAAGCCGTCTCATAGGTTCACCTCCTGGGTATGTAGGCTATGGAGAGGGCGGTGTCCTGACGGAGGCGGTGCGCCAGAGGCCCTATTCCGTAGTCCTTCTCGACGAGGTGGAAAAGGCGGACCTGGAGGTAATGAACCTGTTCTACCAGGTATTTGACAAGGGTACGCTCTCGGACGGAGAGGGCAGGATAATCGATTTCAAAAACACGGTGATCATACTAACGTCAAACCTGGCCTCCGATGTCATAACAGAATTGTGCCGGGAGGAAAGACCGGATTCAGACGTGCTGGTGTCTGCCATAAGGCCCATTTTGAGCAACCATTTCCGTCCGGCCCTTCTGGCCCGCATGACAGTGGTTCCCTACTACACCCTGGATACGGAAACCCTGAAGCAGATAGTTGTGCTCAAGCTCCACAAGCTCGGCCGCAGGCTCCATGACAGCCACAGGATCAAATTCGAATTCAGCCCTGAAGTTGTGGAGCAGATAACTGCCCGCTGCACGGAGGTCGAAACAGGTGCCCGGAACATTGATCACATCCTGAAAGGGACAGTGCTCCCTAAAATGTCCAGGGAGATTCTGGCCAGGATGGGCGAGGACAGTATGCCTTCGGCAGTCAGGCTCGGGCTGCAGCCGGACGGAAACTTCGAGATAACCTTTGGCTGATATTTTCCGGATACTTTGTCACAAGGAGTAAGAGAATGGCCTACATAGAAGAACGACGTTTTTTATTCACATCGTCTGCAATGCCTGAAGACACGTTTTCAGTCGTCAAGTTCAAGGGGATAGAAGGGATCTCCAGGCTTTACGAGTTCGAGATAACCCTGGTCTCTAATGAGGCAGACATCGATATAGACGCTATTCTCAGGACCAGCGTGACCTTCAAGATATTGCGGGACGAAAAAGAAACGGTGTTTCACGGCATAGCTGCCTATTTTGAACAGCTCCAGGAGGTGGACGACAAGGTATTCTACAGGACCCTCCTGGTACCGAGATTGTGGCTTTCCGACCAGCAGCACGAGAACCAGTTGTTTCTGGACAGGACAGTCCCGGAGATCATAGAGGAAATATTGAAACAGGCTGGGCTTACGTCCATTGATTACGAGTTCAGGCTCACCCGGAACTACAGGCCATGGGAGTATATCTGCCAATACAGGGAAACCGATTTCGATTTTATCTCCAGGTGGATGGAGCGGGAGGGCATATATTACTTTTTCGACCAGACAGAAAGCGGAGAAAAGATGATTATCACGGATAATTCCACGGTTCACAAGGACCTGCCCCATGACTCCACCATCTACTATTCTCCCCCGTCCTCCCTTATCACTACAGAGGAGGAAGAGATAAGAGAATTCATCTGCCGCCAGACGAGGTTACCCAAGAAGGTGCTGCTCAAGGATTACAATTACAGAAAACCCTCCTTGGAAATAAGGGGAGAGGCAATGGTTGATCCCAATTCCAGGGGCATCGTCTATCTCTACGGAGAACATTTCAAGACCCCGGAAGAGGGCAATGAACTGGCAAAAATAAGGGCCGAGGAAATCCTTTGCAGGGAAAAGGTCTATATCGGGGAAGGCACGGCCACATCCATGAAGTCGGGATATCTCTTCGACCTGGCAGACCACTATAGGGAAAGCTGTAACCAGAAGTACCTGATAGTGGAGGTGGAGCACCAGGGGAGCCAGACGGCATACCTCACCGCCGGACTCCAGGAGGATATCTCGGAAGAGGAAGGAGAATTAGTTTACAGGAACAGGTTTGTTGCCATCCCTGCGGATGTGCAGTTCAGGCCGGAACGAAAGACCGAAAAACCGCGTTTTTACGGGACAATCAACGCAAAAATCGATGCAGCCGGAGACGGACAATATGCGGAAATAGACAAGTGGGGAAGGTATAAGGTGGTCCTTCCCTTCGATATGACCGGCAAGGGAGGCGGCAAGGCATCCCGATGGATTCGGATGGCACAGCCATATGCAGGCCAGGGCTTTGGCATGCACTTTCCCCTGCACAAGGGTACAGAAGTGCTATTGACCTTTGTGGATGGAGACCCTGACAGGCCCATTATCGCCGGTTCGGTGCCAAATCCGGAGACCATGAGCCCGGTAACCGAATCAAATCACAGCCAGTGCGTTATAAGGACAGGAGGGGGAAACCAGATACATACAGAGGATCGCAACGGGAGGCAGCTGATAAAGCTGCAATCTCCTACAGCCAACTCATCAATCCGGATCGGGGCGCCCAATCCTCATGGAGATGACGGTATTGCAGTTGATACGCATGGTAACATGTGGGTCGATGTCCAGGGAGATTATATAAAAGGGGTAGACGGATCGGAGAGTGTGCGTATTAGCGGTAGTATGCGTGATATTCATGTGGAACATGACGATAGACTTTCTGTTGATCAACATCGTTTTATACATGTTAAAGGAATGCAAGATGTAAAGGTAGATAATCATTTACAATACTGGATAAAAAGCGGGAGGACCATGCAGGTCAGCAGTGGAGGCGATACTACCACAATATATGACGGCCAGACACATACTGTTCATGGCACTAAAACAGTTACTGTTCATGGTGATGAAACATATAGAATTAATGGCAATCAGACTTTGATTATAACTGGAAATCAGCAGAAAACGATAGGATCTGAAAACAGGCTCTATCAGGGTTCCAAACATAGTGTTCATACAGGATTTGTTAATGATCTTTTTGGAGGAGAAAAGGGTGAGGCATTTCTTGGTGCAAAATGGGAATATTTTGCAGGTGCTAAAGCTGCGATGGCGTTGTCCATGGCAGCAGATATATTTTATGGACTGAAATTTACCATTAACGCTTCCACTTCTCTGGATCTTAACGCTGGATTAAGATTTGGCACATCGGCTCTTGAGGTGAAAGAAAGTAGTTTGAGATTGTCCAATGCCAAAGGTCTGCATAAGCTCGGAGCAGCCCTTCATATTTTTTCCATGGCATAAATTTTATGAAAATCATCAAACCCCTAAAGCTCGGCCTGCTTTTCCGGACCTTTGAAACCGGTAAAAAAAACCTCTTTTCCTGTGCGGTACTCTGTTTTTGTCCATTTTCAGGTCCGTCTCTCCTGGAATCCGAGCCATCAATGTGGGAAACACTTGCAAAGGAGCTTGGCAAGGATGCCGCTGTAGACGTATCCATGCCAAAGCCGAGGGGCGAAATTCTGATTGCGGGCCGGTTTCATGCTCCCGGGGGCAAGGCGGTTGAGGCCGGTCAGGTCACTGCGAGGTTTGGACAGTGGGAAAAAAGGCTTTTTGTCTTTGGCGACCGGTTTTGGAAAAAGACCGTGACAGGATGGAAAATTTCCAGGATAAGCCCGCTATCCTCGCTTGACCTGGCCTGGGAAAACGCCTTTGGAGGGCAGTCGTTTCCCCAGAATCCTGTCGGCAAGGGTGCTGATCCAGTACCTCAGGCCGATGGTACCATCATGATACCCCTTCCTAACGTAGAATATCCCGACCATCTGGTTACCTCTCCTTCAGACCGCCCTGTTCCGGCATGCTTTGGTCCGCTTGACATTACCTGGCCCCAGAGGGCGTCGAAGGCCGGGACCTATGATGACAAGTGGCTGAGAGAGCTGTTTCCCGGTTTTGCCCCGGACATGGACTGGACAATCTTCAACATGGCCTCTGAAGACCAGCAGATGCGGGGTTATCTCAAAGGGGATGAGGCCTTCTCCTTTGAAAACATGCATCCGGATAGACCTTTGATAGAGGGCAGGTTGCCAGGGCTCAGGCCAAGATGTTTCATTGTCCATGACAGGGACGGGAACAGGGAGTTCATGGAACTGGGACTGCATCTTGATACGGCCTGGTTCATTCCACATGCTGAAAGGGTCCTGCTCATATACCGGGGGCTGCACGAAGTCTTTGACGAGGATGCCCTGGATATTGAAACCATTCTGCTGGCATGTGAATCCGGCAGTGACGAGGAAAGGCCCGGGGAATTTTATGAAAGCAGTCTTGCAAGGCGCCTGGATGAGCAAACTGGCTATCTTCAGAGCCTTGACGAGTCCGACTTGCTTCCCGAAGGAGAGCCTTCCTCCATCTCTGAGCTTATGGAAAAGGGTCAGGACGAGCCGGATATCATCCTGGAAAACATGAAAAGGCGGGCCGAAAGGGAAAAGGAAAATGCCGATGCCATGTGCAGGGAATTCGGCATTGATCCTTCAACTCTCAGGCAGGACACCGCACAGCCGCCAGAGATCAACATGCAGAATCTGGCGGAACTTCCGGAAATCATAAAAAAACTCGAGCAGGAAGTACACCAGAAGAAAGAGGCCATGGAAGAAATGGCAAAAAAAATGGCCGAGGAGATGGGTCTTGATCCAGAAGAGCTCATCCTTAATGCCCGGAAGAGGGAAAGGCGCTGGCCCAAGTTTTCAGCAAGGGAGATGATCGACAATTTTAGGGCATTTGGCATAGAAGACCCTGACAAGGAGGCCAAACTGCTGGAGCTTGAGCAGACAATATCCAGCTCCATGAGGTCTGCTGTTCATCATCTGGATCCAACATTTCCGAGAGACAGGGAAGAAATTCAGGAAATCAACAGGCTCATACTGGAAGCAAAGGAGACAGGCGCGTCTCTCAGGGATGAAGATCTGGCTTACGCGGACCTGTCACACATGGATCTATCAGGAATGGATTTCTCTTATGCATATCTTGAGGGCGCCGACTTTTCCTATACCAATCTGGAAGGCGCCAGTTTCAAGGGGGCGGTGCTTGTCAGGTGCAGATTCAGGAGATCAAATCTTCACTCCGCAGACCTTGAAGAGGCAAACCTTGGCCATTCCGAGATGGAAAACACCGATTTTTCGGGTGCCTGTCTCAAAAATGCAATATTGAGCGAGACACAGATAAAACAGTGTAATTTTCAAGCCTCGGACCTGGAAGATGCCGACCTGTCCAAGGCCCGGGTTACGGGCTGCAATTTCGGTAAGGCGGTGTTGAGACAGGCCACGTTGATGGAGGCAGTGCTTGATAAGACGGATTTCCGCAAGGCAGACCTGTCAGCTGCGAATTTTCTGTATTCCAGCCTGGAGAAATGCGATTTTTCTTCCGCTGCCATGAATTCTTCCACGTTTGTCAAGGTTCCTGCTGGTTCTTCCTCATTTGCCGGCGCGGACTTGAGCGGCTCGTGCCTTGCAGAT
>CAYZJS010000019.1:0-10382 GCA_964478865.1 uncultured Thermodesulfatator sp. | reverse complement strand
GGGAGTGAAATCCGCCCAGCCCTTCAGGGACAACGTCCTGGTAATGGCTGCTGTCAAGGTAGTCTTGCCATGGTCAATGTGACCTATGGTACCTACGTTTACGTGCGGCTTAGTGCGCTCAAATTTCTCCTTGCTCATGATATCCTCCGAAAATCTGCTGACACAGTGAATTCTTGATTTCTACCACCTGTAATGTGCAAAGGCCTTGTTTGCCTCGGCCATCCTGTGGGTGTCTTCCCTCTTCTTGAATGCCCCGCCCCTCTTGTTGTAAGCGTCCAGCAATTCGCCGGCCAGCCTCTGGGACATGGTCTTTTCTCCACGGGATTTGGCATACCCCACTATCCACCTGATGGCCAGCGCACGCCTCCTTTCAGGCCTGACTTCCACGGGCACCTGGTAGGTAGCGCCTCCAACCCGCCTGGAGCGCACCTCAACTATGGGTTTTACGTTTTCCATGGCCTGCTCAAAAACCTTGACCGGATTCTCCTTGGAGCGGTTCTCTATGATCTCCATTGCATCATAGAATATGCGCCGTGCCAGGCTCTTCTTGCCCTTGGCCATAAGCCCGTTTATGAACTTTGAAACCAGAACGTTTTTATATTTCGGGTCAGGCTGTATCTGTCTTTTTGGAACTTCTCTTCTGCGTGGCATAATTCCTACCTGTCAAACCCTTACTATTTGGGCCTCTTGGTGCCGTACTTGGACCTGGCCTTGCGGCGGTCCTGAACACCAAGGGCATCCAGAGTACCTCTGATAACATGATAACGAACACCTGGCAGGTCCTTCACGCGGCCACCCCTGATGAGGACCACGGAATGTTCCTGCAGGTTGTGTCCGATACCTGGAATATACGATGTTACCTCTATGCCGTTAGTCAGTCTGACACGGGCCACCTTCCTGAGTGCCGAGTTCGGCTTCTTGGGGGTGGTTGTGTATACACGGGTACAGACTCCCCGCCTCTGGGGACATGATTCAAGGGCAGGGGCTTTGGTCTTTTTCTTGATCTGCTTCCTGCCCTTTCGGACTAACTGATTGATAGTGGGCATACCTTTTCAACTCCTGATTTTGTAAAAATTGCCTCAAAAAAAACGCAAAAATAGCCTTTGCCACATCATCCTGTGTTTTAAAGGGATGAAAGTGGGGCCCAAAGTGAAGGTTCGCTTTTATTAATTGCTTACTTTTATATTGTCAAGACCTAAAAAGATTTTTATATGCTTCTCTCAGGCCTTTGAGGGAGCAGTATAAAGGCCCCAGAGTCACAAGTAAATAGCGGGGTTTGAAACATGGGAAAACAACTGCCTGAAAATTCCAGAAAATTTCTTGCCGTTGATATCGGCAATACCCATACCGTACTGGGGCTCTTCGGTGCCCGGACCATGCTGGATTCCTGGAGAATCCCCACCAGGAAAGAAACAACGGGGGAGGAGCTTTTCAGCCTGCTTACCCCCCTGCTGGCAACCCGCAATGTCAGTCTGAAAGACCTGGACACTTTACTTGTATCCAGCGTGGTCCCGCCTGCAGCAGAGGCCTGGGCTGATATGTCTGTAAAATTTCCGGGCCCTGTATTCCAGGACGCCCATGAAATTGCCCTTGAGTTGGTAAAAATAAGCTACCCCCATCCCCATGAAGTGGGAACCGACCGCCTCCTGAACTCCCTGGCCGCATTCCGGAGATATGAAACCTCTTGCATTGTGGTGGATTACGGTACGGCAACCACCTTTGACTGCGTTTCAGAAAAGGGTGAATACTTGGGAGGTGTTATAGCCCCTGGTATTCTGCTTGCCGCCAGGGGCCTTTTTAGCGGCACCTCCAAGCTCCCCCTGGTGAAGTTTCCGAGGCAAAAGATAAGCCCGCTTGGAAAAAGCACGGAGACGGCGATACAGGCGGGCCTTTTGTACGGGTTTGCAGGGCTCACAGACAATATTATTGAAAACCTGAAAAGAGTCTTTGAAAAAAGGCCCCTTGTGGTGTCGACCGGCGGGCTTTCTCCGGTTCTTTTTGATTACTGCAAAACGGTTGACAGGCTGGAACCGCAGCTGACCATGGAGGGCCTTCTCTGTTGCCACGATCACCTGGAGAAAATGGCGCAAAATCCCGATTCCTGAAAAAATCGGCTCCCCTCGGCGCCCGCCCCATTCAACAGGCCCTGGAACCTGCCGATAAGGTCAATGGGTACACATGAAACTCATCACTGAAAGAGCTCGAGGAAAATAAAGGCGGATAGCAATGGCAAGCTGGAAGGAACTTCGGAGACACGACCGTGTCAACACCGTGATAGAGGCCACCTTTGGGGATGGCCAGGGCATGTATGTTGATGCAGTGGTCAATCTGAGCCTGGGTGGGGCATGCGTGGAATGCCGCATGCCCATAGAGGAAGAAAAGGAAATCACCCTGATTATTCCCTCGAATCCTGCGGTTAAAATATCAGCGACCATAAAATGGTGCAAAAAAAACGGCCTGAAACACAGGATCGGCATGGAATTCAAGGAAATTTCCCCGGATCAGAAACGGGCCCTCAATGAATTCATCGGCAATTTTTTCTGGGAACGGGCAATGTAGGGATGTAGGCACCTTTGAATATCCTTTTGAAAAAGGCCCTTTACCCGGTGGCCCTATCAGTTCATTAAATAATCCCTGAAATATCACGAAGATAGTGGCAGTTATTTCCGCGAACGCTAGCCCTTGGAATAAAACTCTAGTTTTCAGGGATAGCCTTTTATCCTGTCAAAGCAACCGGGGATTTCTTTTGAGCCTCAAAAATCCGTCCGGTTTCACTTCGGCAAGCAGTTTCTTTGCCCGTTCTGCAATTTCCAGCATGTGCTTGGAACCTTCTGACTTCCCGTCCCAAAATAGAATGATGCAATCAGCGGCCTTAAGCAGCACTTCATTCCTCATCATTGTGGCCTTTAGTCCGTGTTTCTCCCATTCGGAGGGAATAATCTTGTACTCCATCCCGTGTTCCTGGGCATATCTTTCCCCAAGACGGTCTGCACCGGGTGCATTCCCTGAAAGGATGATATCACCGGGTACCAGCAGGTTATCCAGTATGGACCTGACCAGATCATAGGACTCAATTGTTCTAGACCCGCCCACCGCAATCTTAGCCATCTGTTTCTCCTTTTTTATGTAAAACACGGACCGATTCGGTCTGCCAAGTTTTCATCAAAGCTTGAAAAAATTCCGAAGCCTGTCTCAAAAAAGTGGCCCCGACGAAAAAACCTGCCAACAACCGGGTAACATGCAGGTATTTGTGGCTCATAATAGCTGGAAGTTGTTGGATTACGCAAGGGGTGTTACCTTGGGAACATCTTGAAAGGCCATTTCTTTCTTTTTAGATATTGATCATGAATTTGAACCGCCAAGGGAGAACCTGTAATTAATGACATTGGATGATTTAAAAACAGGCCAGAAAGGCAGGGTTTTAAAGGTCAATGCCCAAGGCCCCTTCAAAAAACGGCTCCTAGAAATGGGTTTTATTACCGGCGCCGAGGTAGAGGTTATTAAATATGCTCCACTAAAGGACCCGGTGGAATATATGGTAAAGGGATATCACGTAAGCCTGAGACACGAGGAAGCCGAACGGATTGACATAGACCCACTGACCTGACCCTCTTGCGCCTTTAATGACTCCTTAATCTTCCGGCTCCACTGTATCCTTTATGATGTCCTTGACGTTTTCTATAGTATAAAGGATATCGTGTACAGTTGCCGTGGGATGTTCTTCGCAAAAGGAATCAATGGTCTCCAGGATTTTGTCAGTAAGTGCTTCGAATTCTTCTATGGTAAGCGTGCTTGCAGTCTCGGCGGCAATTAGCCTGTCCAGGTCGATTCCGTGATGCAATAGAAGTTCTTCTTTTATTTTATCCAGGTTCCGGCGTCTGCGCCTGGGCAGCCTGGCTCCTTTTTCAAATTGTAGGAGTTTTCCCATGGTCATCTCCTGTTGTTTTTTTCATTTTACAACAGTTTATGCATCTAAAGCAAGAGACTTGTGGACGAGATTTGCAGGTCAGATACCATCAAAATTAGCCCTGTGGGTATTTCCCTTGTAAAGCTTCCTTTCCTGGAGATTCATGAACCAGGAAGCAATATGTGCCTTTGTAACTGGCAGTGGCAACCGTCTCAGCATGGAAGGCCATGAATAGAACTTCCGGTAGAGCCTTAGAACATTTTCTTCAAGTTCCTCAGGGCTGTAATTTTTGGGATAGATCTCGGCTATTATGCCAGGCCACCTTCCCATGTTATACGGATCCCTGAGCCTGCCCTCTGCAAGGTATCTGTCGTAGATCTTTGTCCCCTTGTGAGGGGAAAAAACATTGAAAAAGGCCACATGGACCTTGTTTTTTACGAGAAAATCGAGGGTTGTATCAAAATCCTCCAGGTGGTCTGTATCCCATCCGAATATGAGGTTGAAGGAAAAGCTTATCCCCAGCTCTCTTAAAATGCTCGTAACCTCGGAAAGCCGCCCTGCAGGGGTGGTCTTCTTGTTCATGTTTTCCAGGGTGTGCCTGTTTATGCTCTCCACCCCCATGTTTATGTGCAAAAGGCCACTTCTTTTTGCCAGATCCATGAACTCCCTGTCAAGGCACCTGTGCGTATTCCACAGGGTGGACCACCGTATCTTAAGCGGTATGAGCCTTTCCATGAGTTCCATGGTCCTGGAACGGTTTCCTGCAAAGGTGCTGTCTGCAAAAAAGATCTGCCTGCAGCCTGTCTGCCTTATCTCCTCTATCACCTCTCCCACCGGGCGCATCCTGTATCTTTCGCCCAGGTGGAACCGTTCGGCACAAAATTCACACCTGTATGGACAGCCCCTGGTGGTCTGGACGGAATAGGTGGGAAACCTGGCGAAAATCGAGGGATTCAGAAGGTCATACCTGGGAAATGGCAGACCCTTAAGGTCGTGAAGCTTGTCAGCCCTATAGCGCTTTTGAAGTTTTCCGGCTTCCAGGTCGCTGATTACCCTAGGGACAAGGGTTTCACCTTCACCCTGGACAACGGCATCCGCGTGTTCTTCCACCTCCTCGGCGTAGAAGGTGCAATGCGGCCCCCCTATTACAACAGGTATCCCCTTTTCCCTGAACCTGCCGGCTATTTCATATGCTCTGAAGGAAGTTAATATGGTAGAAGTAATGAGCACAAGATCGCAGGGCTCATTGAAATCCAGCTCTTCTATCTGCTCGTCTGTAAGCCTGATTTCATGCCCTTCCGGGACCAGGGCACCGAGGTAAGGAAGTGTCAGGGGTACAAGGGCCCTGGCCCTTGTCTTGAACAGCTCTGTACTGAATGCCTTCTTAAAATGAGTTGGTTGTATTATATGAATTCGCATGTGCCCCACGGTTTATGAGCTTTTGTTAAAAAATGATTACCAGAAAATACCCTGAGGGAAAAGACCAGCTGAATCTAATTCCATGAGTTCCAGGAGAAAAGCATTATTTGAGAAAAAGGGCTCCTTTGTTTGGCTGCTCCTGACACTGGTTTCGTTCTTCGTGCTCCTGGAGACCACCAACTATGATATCGGCTTTGCCATCAAAAAGGTCATCTGGCCCGTAACGAGGCTGGTGGCCATCATGGCCGCGGCACTTTTCCTGTCGGCCCTCATAGAAGCCAGGGGGTGGGCCGGACTGGTTTCCAGGCTTTCAAGGCCCCTCATGAAAATGGGAAACCTGAGTGACTGGAGCGGCACGGCGTTTACTACGGCCTTTCTTTCAGGCATAGCCGCAAGCACCATGCTGTGGAACGCCTACCAGGATGGCAAGATCTCCAAAAAGGAAATGTTCATTTCGGCCCTTCTGAATGTGGGGCTGCCTTCATATTTTCTCCATCTGCCCATAACCCTTTCCATCATAGTGCCACTGGTGGGAAGGCCAGGCCTCATTTACCTGGGCATTACCTTTGTGGCAGCCCTCTTCCGGACGGCGGCTGTTATAATCGCCGGCCGGATCCTCCTAAAACGCCAGGGCTCCACTCCGGGCAGATGCCCTGCCGGGCGTGAAATACGAACCGGTAAGAAAGAAAAGAAGGTCATGGAGCTTTTCAGGAAATACCTTTCCCAGAGACTGTCCTACATAGTGCTTTACACGGTTCCCATTTACATTCTCGTGGTACTTTCAAGGGCTTGGGGCCTTTTTGACGCATTGAAAGACATCAGCGCACATCTCGTGACCACAAATGTGATTCCCGTAGAGGGTGTTTCCGTGGTAGTTTTCAGTATCGTGGCGGAATTCGCAGCAGGCGCTGCTGCAGCAGGAGCAATGCTCCAGGAGGGCGTGCTTGACATCAAACAGACGGTTGCAGCCCTGGTCCTTGGAAACATAATTGCCACGCCCATTAGGGCGCTCAGGCATCAGCTTCCGAGATACCTTGGAATATACAGGCCGGCCACGGGCATCGCCCTCATCATAGTAGGCCAGATTCTCAGGGTAACGAGTGTTGCCCTGTCAGGCTTCTTGTACTGGATCCTGTTCTAGGAATTTGTTATGGCAACAGGCCTGGTTTACCGGCATTTGTTCAAAATGGCGTAACTTGTTAAGGGGAGAAGAATCACGCATGAAACTTGTTATTATGTCAAGCCTGTTTTTACTGGCGCTATCCACAACCTGCACCTTTTGCATGGCACAGGACCCGGTCATGGCCATTCATGGAAAACTTGATATGGAAAAAGGTATCTTTTCAGCCACTGCGGAAACAAGCCGGCTTCTCTCCCTTGAGGAGCTTGTGGTCTCAGGCATTTCCATATCCGATGTCAAAATAAACGGAAGGCCTGTACCGTTTTCCGTGGAAGACGGACACTTGACCCTGGAAAAAGGCCTGGAATGGAATCAGTCAGACCGCATCATCATTACCTTCAAAAAAATCTTCAGGACAGACCGTGCAAAAACCGTCCGGCGCGAGTTCACGGGGGGAAATTTTTCAGGCGCCGACTTCGTGATTTTGATGTCCGGCTGGTGTCCCGTTCTCAGGCGGCCTGCATATTATGACCTTCAGGTCAGGATACCACGAGGCCTTACCGCCATATCCGAGGCCGATGAAGTAACGCGCAGCAGGGACGGATCCTGGGAGTCCTTTCATTTCGGATTTGAACACCCACGGGAATCTGTAAGCCTTGTGGCAGGCAATTTCCATGTTTCAAAAAGGCAGGTGGATGGAGTCACCGTCTCCACCTACTTCCTGGGAAAGGACGACGAACTGGCCGACCGGTTCCTGGAAAGGGCAGGCCGGCTTATCAGGCTTTTCAGCAGCCGCATCTCGCCGTATCCGTTCAAAAGATTCTGCATCGTGGAAAACCTGCTGCCTTCAGGTCTTAGCTTTCCCACCTACACCCTGATAGGAAAACAGATCCTCCGCATGCCATTTGTTATGGAGACTTCCCTGGGGCACGAGATCCTCCACTCCTGGTTCGGAAATTCGGTATACGTGGATTATACAGGGGGGAACTGGTGTGAAGGCCTTACAGCCTATCTTGCAGATCACTACTTCAAGGAAATAAAGGGACAGGGAGCTGAATACAGGCACCAGATCCTCAGTGACTACAAGAGTTATGTCCATGAGCAAAACGCATTTTCCTTGAACTCGTTCAAAACGAGAACGGACCGGGCATCCAGGGCAATAGGATACGGCAAGGCATCCATGACCTTTCATATGTTGAGGCGCCTTGTGGGAGAAGAGGCATTCTTCAAGGCTGTTTCCGATTTCTCTCTAACATACAGGTTCAAAACCGCTTCCTGGCAGGACCTTGAACTTTCATTTTCCCGGTATCATGGAAGCAGTCTGCACGATTTCTTTTCCCAGTGGCTTGAACGAAAGGACATTCCCCGGATCGAGGTCGCTTCTGCGGAAGCAGAGCAGGAAGGACCCAAGGGGTTCTTGCTCAGGCTGAAAATCAGGCAGAAAAACCTTGTTCCCTACAGCCTTGATCTTCCTGTAACCATTTTTACTCCGGGGAAAGAATTGAAAAAGCTCCTTGCCGTAAGGGCAGGGGAGGAAACCATCACTATCCCCCTGGAGGAAAGGCCTGTTTCGGCCCTCCTGGACGAAAGATACGACGTCATGAGGGATCTTGACCTGGACGAATTTCCTCCAAGTCTTGCCAGGCTTTTTGGCTCTGAAAAAAAATCTATTATCCTGCCGGCGGAAGATGAAATGGACACATACCTGGCCCTCATCTCCTTTTTAAAGTCCCGTGGGTTTGAAACCATACCCCGGGATCAACTCAGGCATTCAATGTTCAAGACCGGATCGTTTGCAGTTCTGGGAAAGGCCTCCGGGAAACTGGCAAGGCTCGGGCCCGAGATCAAGGAGCCTGCCGAAGGCATGGTAGTAGCGGTAAGGAACAATCCGTTCAATCCCGAACAGGTTACATGCACCATCAAGGTCTCCTCGCCTGGAGAATGCACCCCGGCCATGTTCAAGCTGCCCCACTACGGCAAATACGCATTTCTTAAATTCAAAGGGGGTAAAATAATGGAAAAAAGGCAGGCCGATTATGAAAAGGGCATCAAGGTGGACATAAAAAGGCCCCTTTGCGGGATTTCCTCGTCGGCAATAAAGGGGGCTTCTGATATAATCGACAGCCTTTCGGATGCCAGGGTGACATACCTGGGAGAACGCCATGACCGCCAGGGGATCCATGAGGCCCAGCTCCGGGTTTTAAGGGCACTTGCCAGTAAAGGACAGGTGGCAGTTGCGATGGAGATGTTCCAGCGCCCGTTTCAGGAATTCATCGATGCCTACCTGGCTGGCAAGATCTCCGAAAGGGATTTCCTTAAAAAGACCGAATACTTCAAGAGATGGGGGTTTAATTATCACTTTTACCGGCCGATGGTGGAATTCTGCAAGGAACACCACATACCCGTTATTGCCATGAACTTGCCCAAGGAACTGTCGAAAAAGATCGCCCGTTCAGGCATGGGCAGCCTTGACAAGGTGGAAAAAAGGGAACTGCCCCGAGAGCTGGATCTGGGCAACAGGCTTTACAGGCAGATGCTCAGAAAAATCTACCAGGGCCACGAATCCGACAATTTGCAGGATTTTGACAATTTCTTCCAGGCACAGATCGCATGGGATGAAACAATGGCCAAAAGCATAGCAGACTTCCTGCTGAAACATCCTGCAAAGAAGATGCTTGTCATAGTGGGAGGCGGACACGTGGCCTATGGTTACGGGATTCCTTCCAGGGTGGAAAGAAGGATCAAAGGTATAGAGCAAAATATCGTACTGTTTCCCCAAGGCGAACAGATAGACCCCCTGGAAGCAGACTTTTTCCTGTTTGCGCCGGAAAAAGAGGAACCTTTTGTAGCAAAACTCGGAGTTATGCTGTCGGGCGAGAAGAAGCTTCATGTGGAAAACGTTGTACCTGGAAGCCCTGCTGCCCTGGGCGGTATCAAAAAGGGCGATATTATCCGGTCAATAGAAGGCCATGGTCTCGAAGACATCTATGACCTGAAACTGGAACTTTTTTTCCTTAAAAAGGGCCAAAAGGCCAGGATCACTGTGTTGAGAACGGATGAAAACGGCATTGCTTCCGAAAAGGAAATTGTAACCGGCCCGCTGGTTCCATTCCAGTGGAAGGCTTCCGGGTTCCATTTTCCCGGCAAAAGATAAGGAGCATCCTGCAACATGAAATCTGTAAAGGTGGCCATTACTGCAAACTTTCTGGTCTGCTGCATGAAGTTTGCCGTGGCCTTTCTGGGAGGCAGCGCATCGATGCTGGCCGAGGCCATTCACTCCCTGGCAGACACGGCAAACCAGTCCCTGCTGCTTATAGGCCTCAAGAGAAGCAAGATAGGCCCATCCAGGGAATTCCCGTTCGGAAGGGGCCAGGAACGCTTTGTCTGGGGGCTTATATCGGCCTGCGGCATATTCTTTGTGGGTGCAGGGGTTACCGTGTATCACGGCATAATGAGTCTTTTTCAGCCCCACAGCCTCATAATCAACAAGTGGACATTTATAGTGCTCGGCGTTTCCTTCGTGGCAGAAGGCTATTCCTTCCTCGTGGCCTTCAGGCAGAAAAAGGAAGGGGATACCGCCAACCTGGCCGTCCTGCTCGAAGACGGGGCCGCGGTTTTCAGCCTGGTTCTTGCCGCCATTGCCATCCTGCTTTCAGAGATGACTGGCCAGCACTACTGGGACTCCATTGGTTCGATCATAGTGGGCTTCATCCTGGCCGTTATCGCGGTCTTTCTCATTCGTGAAAACCTGGAATACCTGATAGAGAAGGCATCCCCCCAGGAGATGCAGGAGGAGGTCAGAAAGGTAATACAGAGCTTCCCGCTGGTAGAGGAGATAAAAGACATAAGAATGATTGTCATCACCCCTGAGGCCCACAGCATACGGGCAGAAGTGGAGCTTAACGGCTACCTCCTGGTCAAGGAGATGGAAGACAG
>CAYZJS010000018.1:0-31942 GCA_964478865.1 uncultured Thermodesulfatator sp. | reverse complement strand
GCAGGCGTCCTGGCAGGGGGTGTATTCTCTCAATACATAAGTCAGAGGCAGCTTCACTACATTGCCGGCACAGGTTTTGTGGCCATTGGGCTGTGGACCCTTTTCCGTGCCTGAGCCAGGACCTTTCCGGCCCAGGGGACGGTTATTTAATGCCTGGTGTTGTTTTGCCAGGGGGCAAGAGGAACAAAAGAATCAGAAGTCCGGGTCTTTTTTTCATATGCTACCGGGAGAATCCGGGCTGCTGAGGGCGGTCATGGTTTGAGTTATGGAAAAGTCCCTGGGCTCAAGAAAGCAGCGTCAGGACTTCGTGGTAAGCGAGGTTCTGGTTCCCCTGGTGATTTCCCTGGTTATAGGCATTGCCGCCGGCTTTGGTGGCGTGTTTTTTCATTTTCTCTTGGGGTGGGGCAGCCGGCTCCTTTGGACCTCTCCTGGAGAACTTGCAGAAGTCCCCATCTGGCTAAGGCTTCTTGTACCAGCTGCAGCAGGGCTTTTTTCCGGCCTGGTGGTAGCCAGCTGGGCACCGGAGATCCGGGGTCCTGGGGTGCCGCAGGTCATGAAGGCCCTGGCCCTTGAGGGCGGGAGGATACGCCACAGAGTCACCCTGCTAAAGACCCTGGTGACTTCAACCCTCATCTCGGCAGGCGCATCAGTGGGCAGGGAAGGACCTATTGTCCAGATAGGAGCTTCCATCGGTTCATCCATATCCCAGCTCTTTCACCTGGATGCCGACAAGCGGCGCCTTGCCGTGGCTTGCGGGGCGGCTGCAGGCATGGCTGCCACCTTTCAGGCCCCCATTGCAGGCACCATGTTTGCCGTGGAGATCCTGCTGTTCGACCTGGAAGTATCATCCATGAGCAGTATCGTCATCTCTGCTGTTACTGGGACGGTTGTGGCAAGGCAGATGCTTGGACAGCGGGCCACTATACACCCTCCGAGTTTTGCCCTGGTGAGTCACTGGGAGCTGGTCTTCTACCTGGGGCTTGGTATTTGCGCAGGCCTTGCAGGGCTTCTTCTGATCTGGAGCCTGTTCGGCCTTCCGAGGTTCTGGGAAAGGGTTCCCGGGCCCGAATGGGTCAAGCCGGCCCTTGGCGGCCTGCTCATTGGCGCCATGGGACTCTTTCTGCCACAGGTCCTCGGGGTTGGTTACGGGGAAATCCTGAAGGCCCTGGACGGCAGGGTGCTGCTGGCGTCGGCCCTGGTGCTTTTCCTGGCAAAGATAGTGGCCACCAGCCTCTGCATCAGCTCCGGAATGAGCGGCGGCATCTTTGCACCGTCCCTTTTCATCGGAGCCATGCTCGGTACAGTTGTGGGCCAGGTGGCGCTGAAATGCTGTCCCATTCCAGGAGTGAACCCCGCCTACTATGCACTGGTAGGCATGGGAGCCGTGGTGAGCGGAACGACTCTGGCCCCAATGACTGCCGTGCTCACCATCTTTGAACTCACCTATACCTACCAGGTGATACTGCCCCTGATGGTGGCCTGCATTCCAAGCCTCATCATTGTAAGGCTGTTCCACGGCTACTCGGTCTACGAGACCAAGCTCCTATCCGAAGGCGTTGACATAGTTAAGGGACACGAGATCAACAGGTTGAGGGACATGAAGGTATCGGACTACCTGTCTCCCCTGGACCAGGTTATACGCACGTCCACGCCTTTCTGGGAGATAGTGGAGCTCATGGAAAAAAGCAGCTTTCCGCACTTCGTGGTGCTTGACGGCAACGACCATCTCGCAGGGGTCCTCACCATCAGGGATATCAGGAGATACCTGATACACAGGGAGGAATGCCCCCAGGATCTAAAGGCGGAAGACCTTATGAACAGGGATGTGGCAACCATAGGCCAGGACGAGAGCCTGGAGAGGGCCTTCAACATATTTGCCGCAAAGGGCTATTCATTCCTGCCCGTTGTTTCTGCAAAGGATCCCAAGAAGGTGGTAGGTATCCTGAAGAAAAGCGAATTCCTGAACGCCTATCACGAAAAGGTGGTAAAGGAGCGCATCTTTTCAAACCTGAACCTCTTTTGCATGATCCGGCCCGGAAAACATTCAGGCAGGCGATAGCCGGGCCGAAAGTATTAGACTTGCCTATTCGTATCTGATAAAATTTTTTCATATGACCACGAGGAGATGAGCCATGAAAGAACTCAAGAACTACCAGGGTGATGAAGGATTTCTGTTTGAAATTATAAATGCAGTTCCCTCCGGAATCTTCGTGACTGATCTCGACAACAACATACTGATCATCAACAGGGCAGGGGCCGAGCTGGTGGGAAGGACCCCCGGCGACTGCTTTGACAGGAAGTGCTACGAGGTGTTCAACACCCCCATGTGCAGGACGGACCAGTGCACGTGCAGGGTTGCAACCAGGACCAACTCGGTAAACCAGGGCCAGACCACCCTCAAGGTGGGCGATAGTGAAATCCCCATAGAATTTGCCAGCCGGCCTGTTAGAAACCACAAGGGCGAAATAATAGGGTGCGTGGAACACTTCATCGATATCTCCGAGAGGCTGGAACAGGAAAGGACCATACTGAAACAGCAGGAGGAGATGCTAAAGAAGCGGGATGAGGATATCAGGCACCTGCAGGAAGAGATCTTGGAGCTTTCCACCCCTGTCATAGAGGTGTGGGAGGGAGTCCTTGCCCTTCCCCTCGTGGGCACCGTGGACAGCCACAGGGCCCAGTCCGCCATGGAAAGGCTGCTTGTGACCATTGAACAGACCAGGTCCCCTTTTGTAATTATCGATATTACCGGGGTTCCAAACGTGGATACCGCCGTGGCAAACCACTTACTCCAGACCGTTGATGCCGTCCGTCTAATGGGGGGCGAGGCCATCCTTACCGGCATATCCACCCGCATAGCCCTGACCATGGCCCACCTTGGCGTGGACCTTGGCACCATCAACGTGAAGAGCCGCATGGCCGATGGGCTTCACTATGCTATACAAAAGCTCATGGAGATGCACAGGCAACAGGTGGCCAGCACCCGGTTCCTGAACAGCGATGAGGAATAGACGGCATTCATGGTTCCTTTTTCCATGTTTTCCCTTGGAGAGGTCCTGCTAGTTTCCCTGCAGGAAGAGATAGATGATTCGAGCGTAATCGCCCTCTCGAAGGCCCTGTCCGAGAAGGTAAGGAAGGGCAAGGTAAAGGGCGTAGTGATAGATCTCAGCAACGTGGAAGTGATTGACACCTTCCTTGCGGAACACATTTGCGGGCTTGCTTCCGTGCTGGATCTCCTGAACACAAGGACCGTCATTTCCGGGCTCGGGGCTTCGGCCGTGGTGGCCCTAAAGAATTTCAACATCTCCTTTGGCGAAAAGCTGTCCTTTGCACTGGATTCTCAGCAGGCTCTTGAAAAGATCGAAGGCAGATCCGTGGGGCCGTGACCTTGTCCAGGAAGGATAAACCCAGGATAGTTGAAAACAGATGTGCCACCATATCCCGCGAAGGGGATATTTCCAGGGCAAGGGCCATGCTCAGGCATATCCTGGAAAAGATCGGGCTCAGGGACGACGTACTTGAGGCGCAGCTCCTCACCATGATTGATGAACTTTCCAAGAACATATTGAGGCACGGCGGGGAGGGCATGATTTGTGTAAAGGCCGTTCGTACCTCTGACCACATTGGCTTTGGCATCACCGCTGAAGACCGGGGCAGCGGCATATCAGACCTCGACCTTGCCTTTTCTCCGGGTTATTCCGAGGACCGGGGGATGGGAATGGGGCTCAATCTGCTTCGTGCCCTTGCCGATGACATGAGGGTTGCCAATCTCCTTTCCGGGGGCGCATTCATCGAGGTGTGGAAATGGATCTGATTTCCATGCAGCCACTCTGGCATGAAATGGAAGTCAAAAAGCAGGCCGATGTGGCCCTGGCCAGGGCCGTCGCCTCCAAGATGGCAGAAGGGCTCGGTTTTTCCCCGGAAAAAAGGGCGGACATAGTGCTTTCGGTAAGCGAGATGGCACAAAACCACGTAAAGCACCATACCGTTTCCGGCCGCCTCCGTTTTTTCGGACAGTGCCTCCTGGAAAGATCTGTCATGAGCATTTCCAGCCTGGACATGGGGCCGGGGATCACGAACATAAAAAAGGCACTGGAGGACGGCATCACGTCTTCCAATGGGCTTGGCACTGGCCTTGGGTGCATCCGCAGGATAGCCGACCGTTTTGCCATCTGTTCGGGCAAGTTAGGGGATTTCCCCTGTCCGGATCTCCTGAGCTTTGAACTGGAATCCGTAACCCTGGTGACGGCTGAATTCTATTCGGTATCTTCCAGGGTTCAGGAATCTCCTTTGGACTTTTCATACCTGATAAGGCCCGTAAGCGGAGAAAGATATTGCGGAGACTGCGTTTTCTCCCTTAGCGAAGATGATACACAGGCCATTGTGGTTATGGATGCCCTGGGGCACGGAAAGGAGGCGGCAGAAGCGGCTTCGGTCGCAGTCGAATTTCTGAAGGCCATGCCCGCCACGGCAGAACCCATAGAAATGCTCATGGAGGCGGGCCGCGGCCTTGTGCATTCCCGGGGTGTCTCCGCCCAGGCAGTCAGGGTCGATACCGCCTCCTGCGTGGTGGATACGGCTGCAATTGGAAATGTGAACCAGTATCTTTATCTGGATGGAAGGCCCGTAAAGGTAAGCGGCCATCCGGGCATCCTTGGCCCGGTAATTTCCAGGTCCAGCATTTCCACGGAAAGATTTTTAAATTTTCAATCCGTGCTCGGAATCATGCATACGGATGGCCTCGGATCTGTCCCCCAGGTGAAATTCCAGCAGACAGAAAGGTCCATGTCGGCGCTTCTGTGGACACATTACCTGTTTTCCTGCTGCAACCAGGGGCTTGTCACGGGAGATGACGCAACTTTGGTGGTCTGGAAATGCCGGGACTAAATCAACATATCCACATAGTGACCCTTGTGATCAAGAAGGAGAGGGATATCCCCCTGGTGCGCTCCAAGGCCAAGATCCTGGCGGAGCTTTGCGGATTTCCCAAGATAAAGAGGGTAAAGATAGCCCTGGCCGCCTCTGAGCTTGCCCGTTTTCTTCTTCACCACACCAGGGGCGGGAAGGCCTCTCTCTTCATAGTCTGCAAGTTCGAGAGCGGCAGCAAGGGGCCCTCGGTATCCGGCATGAAGCTCAATTTCCAGGGAAGGTCCAGCTGTATTGCCGCGGGGGAATCCTCGGTGCCGGAAGAAGCAGGCAGGGTGTATGCTGGCCTGTTTCAATCTCTCAAAACGGTGATGGACGAACTTGACTTCCAAAGCTGCCAGCCGGGAAGCTCGATGCAGGCCGAGGCGGTCATGTGGGGGGGGACGGAAAGCTGTGAAAACCTGCATAAAAAATACGAGGAGATAAAAAAGCAGCTTTTTTCCGATTTGGAGGAGTCCTTTCTTGAAAACCTGAGGGCAAAGCACGAGGAGGTCCTGGAACTTCTCCGGACGCTTTCAAAGAAAAACATGGAGCTTGACAAGGCCAATTCCGAGCTACTGGAGCTGAGCCAGGACATGGAATCCCTGGTTCATGAACGGACGGTGGTGGAGCTGGCCCTGAGGATTGCAGACAAGATAAGAAACCCTGCCACGGTGATTGGCGGGCTTGCAAGGATAGTTCTCAAGAAGATCCCGGGGGATTTCTCCGAGCGTCCGAAGATAGAGGCCATTTTCAGGGAGGCCCAGAAGCTCGAGGAAATAGTTAAGGACTTCGAGGGGCTGGCAAGGGAGCAGGAAAGGTTCTTTGTTGAAATTGACTTGAGGGCACTGGTGGAGGAGATCCTGGATGCCTGGCACCCTCACCTGGAGCAGAAGGGCCTGAAGCTCGTGACCAATTTTGTTGAAACTTCCCTTAAGATCCATGCCGATCCAAGGATACTGAAGGTCGCCATACTCCACGTGCTGAAGAATGCAGTGGACGCATCTCCCCACGGTGCTTTCCTGGAAATAGGTGTAAGCAGAATAAACGGCAGGCCGGTTCTGTCTGTAAAGGATTACGGTCCCGGGATACCCCCTGAAATCAAGGAAAAACTATTCAAGGAACTCGTCACCACCAAGCCTTCCGGAACCGGGGTAGGACTGATCATGGTCCATCACATCATGAAGGAGCACCAGGGAGAAATAGAGATAGAAAGTCGCCCGGGCCTTGGGACAACAGTAAGGCTTATCTTTCCGGAAAGATGGAAGGAAAAGACCCCCTGAAGGGCCTGGCTCCGAAAAGCTTTTTCCGTTTGCCCGCCCTGCTGCTGGCTGGTGCTCTTTTTCTGTGCCTTTCAAGTGCCTGGACTTATGGCCTTGAAGGCCATGGGGATTTTTCCCGAACCGGCCCAAGCCGGAATCCGGAAATGAAAAAGAAAACCGGGGGCAAGCCCGGTTTTGGGACAAGAAGTATTCCCTGGCGGCTTGATTCGGATTTTAAGCTGGAAGGGCTTTCCGGTTCCAGGGATCAGGACCATGCCTTCGAGGACCTGGATCTTTGGCTGAATATGAAAATCCAGGATGAGGGGCGTGAAAAGATATGCTGGAGCACAACCATGGGCTGGACCAGGGGGCAGGTGCTTCTTTATCCCTGGTTTTTCGATCTTTCATCCCTCAAGGGGATCCTAACGGGAAGCGGCTTTGTTTCCCAAAAAAGGCTTCACGTCACCGCTGCAAAACTTGATGGCCCCGTTACACTAAGGGCAAAAGATGTAGACATCCCCCTTGACAGAAAAGGCCCCAAGGGGCTTGAAAGCCTGCTTGCAAGCCTGGAAACAGGCAGCATCGAGATGTCCGGCCGCCTCGAAAGGCTTTATCCCGTCCTGGTTAAAGAGCCTTTTTCCGATTCCCATCCCGTTGTCAACAAGATCGACCCCGAAGGCTCCATCAACATGGAAACCAGGGGGCACGTGGTAAGACTCGGCTGCACGGCAGATATCCTTTATTCCGGCTCCCCGCTTTTCAGCGGGCTTGTCCTGGATATTTCCTGGCCGTTCAAGGATGAAAGCTGCCTGCCGGGCGGCCTGTCATGGAAGGAGTTTTACCTCCAGAATCTTCTGCCCCCCTCGCTGCTTGACAGCCACGTGGAGGTAAGGCTTACCCGGAGTTCCATTCCCATGAGCATTTGCAGGGACCGTCTGTCTGCAGGCCCCCTTGGCCTCGACCTCCAGCATGGCAGGATCCGCCTTGAAAAGGCGGAGATGGATTTTGGCGGAGATAGCCTGCTTCTTCACGGCATCTTCCTAGAAAACCTGCAGATCAAAAGGCTCCTCCAGGATTTTCCCTATGATATGACCGTTTCTGCAAGGGACATTTCCGCGGAGCTAAAAGGTCAGAGGCTGGTCTTTTCTGGCCGGATCATAGCCCAGGTGGCAGGAGGCACCATCGAGGCCACCAATATCTGGCTTGAACCCTTTGCGCCGATAGTCCATTACGGCGCGGATATAGCCTTCAGGGGCCTGGATCTCAGGAAGCTTACGGCCCCCACATCCTTCGGCGTGGTTTCAGGGGCCATTAAGGGCTACATAAATGGCCTGGTCATGAGCGGCGTGCAGCCGGAGCGCTTCGAATTCCTCCTGGAAAACGATGAAACCTCAAACGAGCCAAGAAAGATCAGTATCAAGGCAGTGGAAAACCTGTCCATCCTCGGCGGCGGCGAAGGCTCGGTGTCATTCCTGGGCTATTTTTTCAAGGAGTTTTCCTACAGTCGCATAGGTATATCCTGCAGCCTCAGCAACGATGTCTTCATACTCCACGGGCTCATCAAAAAGGGCGGCAAGGAATACCTGGTGGAAAGGGGGATCCTTGGCGGGGTAAATGTCATCAATATGAACCCGGGGGGTAGGATACGCTTCAAGGATATGGTAGAAAGACTCAAAAGGATAACAGAAACAGACAATTCCAAAATGGAGGTCCGGTAAAGATGAAGTACCTGAACCCGAAATCCCTCATGGCAGTGGTTGTGTTTTTCGTTACGGCCTGTGTAACCGTCAACATATACTTTCCTGCCGCAGAGGTGAAACAGGCGGCAGAAGACATCGCAAGGGACATCAGGGGGCAGCAAGGCGAGCAGGGCGGACAGGAGGGCAGCGTGGAAAAGGGCCCCACGTCCTGGCTGCAGTTCGGAAGCCAGGCCTTTGCCGCAAGTGAGCTCACGGTTTCAAACCCCACTATCAGGCAGCTAAAGGCCAGGATGAAAGGCCGCTATCCGTCTCTTGTTCCCTTCATGAGGGCGGGTAACGTGGGAGAGGGCGCAAACGGCCTGCTGGTGATCAAGAGTGAGGCCGGCCTCGGACTGAAGCAGAAGGCCGATCTGAAGCGTATAGTGAACGCAGAAAACAGCGACAGGATGGCCCTCTACAGGGCAGTGGCCCAGAGCCTTAACATCCCGGGCTCCCAAATATCCCGTGTTCAGAGGATATTTGCCGCAGAATGGCAGAAGACTGCGCCCGGGGGTACCTATATCGAAAAAGCGCCCGGGAAATGGGTCAGAAAGTAGGGCAGGTGCAAGCCGGGAGGTTATTTGCCAAAAGCCCCCCGGCTTTCAACCCCTGGCCAGAAAGTTTATCAG
Source organism: uncultured Thermodesulfatator sp. (assembly GCA_964478865.1). Classification (GTDB taxonomy): domain Bacteria; phylum Desulfobacterota; class Dissulfuribacteria; order Dissulfuribacterales; family QOAL01; genus QOAL01. The sequence goes on along the minus strand of CAYZJS010000018.1, from coordinate 23,407 downwards.
GTCCATGGGGGCCTCTATTATGAGTTCTGCCCCGGCTTCCTTCAGCTCCCTTTCATCCCTGAACCCCCAAAGTACCCCCACCGGAAACATGGCTGCGGAACGGGCGGTTTTCATGTCGATGGAGGTATCCCCAACATAGATGCACCGGCCTGGGCTTACGCCAAGCCGTCTGGCTATTTCCAGTGCCCCGTCCGGTGCGGGTTTTCTCTTTATTCCGGGCCTCTCCCCCAAAACGGCGTGAAAGGGCCACCTGTCCAGGAATTTTGCGGCGCACAGCCTGGTGAAGTCGTGGGGTTTGTTGGAGAGAATGCCGAGCAAGAGCCTGCAGGAGACAAGGGAGTCAAGCATGTCCGGAATTCCTGGATAGAGGCGGGCATTGGCATCCCAGTTTCCCGCATAGACTTTCAGAAAGTCGGCAAGACAGCCTTCAAGAAACTGCCCGTCCCATGCCTTTTCCCTGGGAAGAACCCTTTCAACCAGGGTCCGGGCCCCGTCTCCCACGAAATAACGGTAACTGTCCAAGGGGTGCTTGGGGAGGCCGTGGGCTTCAAGCACCCTGTTCATGGACCTGGCAATGTCCTCCAGGGTATCAAGGAGTGTGCCGTCCAGGTCAAAGATCGCGGCCCTGTATTTTTCCCCGGTATTGTTCAGTTTTTTCTTCAATGGTTGTATTATCCCCTGGTGTCACGAGAGAATCAGATTTCATAAACCCTTTCTTGCATTATAACCTCGGAGTCTGCGATGGAACACCAAAAATCGAATGCCAACGGCCCTGAAACCAGCAGCGGGTACAGGGAGCTCAGGGAGCGCTTCCTGAAGATTGCATACCTGAGAAGCAGCCTCAGGCTTCTTTCGTGGGACCAGGAGACGTACATGCCACAAGGCGGTGAGAAGCACCGGGCAGGGCAGGTCTCCACGCTGTCTGCGCTGGCCCATTCCATGCTGGTGGAACCCAGGACGGGTGAACTCCTTGATCCCCTGTGGGAACAGGTTAAGGAGCTCGGGCCCCAAAGCGATGTCCATGTAAACGTAAGGGAGTGGAAGCGTCTGCATGACCAGGCTGTAAAACTTCCGGAGGAACTTGTGAGGGAACTTTCCCGTGCCAGGGTCATGGCCCACGGGGCCTGGGTGGAGGCCAGGGCCGCTTCAGACTTTTCCGTCTTTCAGCCACACCTTGAAAAGCTGGTGGAGCTTTCCAGGAAAAAGGCCATATATCTCGGCTTTGAGGAAAACATGTACGATGCCCTCCTGGACCTTTACGAGCCCGGGGAAAAGACCGCCAACATCGAGGCCCTTTTCGCAAGCCTGGTTCCCGGCCTCAAGGACATCCTTTCAAGGTTAACGGCAGGAGGCGTGCAGGAGGACTCGGGGATAAAGGGCAATTTTCCCCTGGAGTCCCAGAAGGTGCTTGCCAGGCTGATGGCCGCAAGCATAGGGTACGATTTTTCTGCCGGGCGCCTGGATACCGTTGTGCATCCCTTTTCAACCAGGATCGGGCCGGGGGATACAAGGATAACCACCAGGTGGAATGAAGGGGATTTCACAGAGGCCATATTCGGAGTGCTCCACGAGGCGGGACACGGCCTCTACAGCCAGAACCTGCCTGCCGAGGCCTTCGGCACCCCTCTTGGCGAATCCGTCTCCCTCGGGATTCACGAGTCCCAGTCAAGGCTCTGGGAAAACATAGTGGGCCGGAGCCTGGAATTCTGGGAATATTTTTTTCCCGTGGCAAGGGGGATATTCCCCGGCGCCCTGGATGGCATGGATGTCCACGGGTTTGTAAGGAGCATCAACAGGGTCAGGCCTTCCTTCATAAGGGTCGAGGCAGACGAGGTGACCTACAACCTTCACGTGTTTCTGAGATTCCAGATAGAAAAAGAGATCATCACCGGGCAGCTTTCCGTGGAGGATATTCCTGCCAGGTGGAACGAGCTGTTCGAGGACATCTTTGACATGGAAGTCCCGGATGACAGCCAGGGCTGCCTGCAGGACGTCCACTGGTCAGGGGCCGCCTTCGGCTATTTTCCGACCTATACCCTGGGAAACATCTATTCGGCAATGATCTTTGAGGCAGCCCTGGAGGACATGCCCGGCCTGAAGGATGAATTCAGAAATGGCCAGTTCATGGGGCTCAAGGGATGGCTTACGGAAAATATTTACTCCCTTGGCCAGCGATACAGGGCCAGGGAACTTGTAGAAAACGTCACGGGCAAAAGGCCAGGTTGTGAATCTTTCCTGGACTATCTCAGGGCCAAATATCAGCGACTTTACGGGATATGAAGCCCCGGGTTCTGATTTGTTTCCGCCATGCTCCAGGTGCCTATCCAAGGCCCTGGATGTTCAAAATCCCATCTGGTCCAAGGGAGGGATGTACTCCGGTCATTTATTGTATCATCTCTCCGTCTCCTTTCTGTCTTTCTTCAAGATGTCATATATCTCAGGGGTGGTCTTGCCGCTAGACAGGGCGATCTCCTTAAGGGTTTGGCTGCCCTTTGCCTTGATGCCGGCCCTTTTGAGCCTTTCCATCAGCTCTTCTTGAGGTATATGGTAGGTGGCAGACAGATCGGAGATGGTCAGCTTTCCCGTACCTGGCGGCGGCAGCTTTGGCAGATTCCCGGCACCCCGGCTTCCCTTGGCCATAAGCCTCTTCATGGTTAGATCAAACAGTAAAGAGGGACTCTTGCAGTTTTTCTGCCCTATTTCCTTGAGGCTCTCGCGGGCCGATTCAACCCGGATACCCGCCTCCTCCATGGCAGAGACGAACTCCTTCGCGTCGATACCCAAGAATCTGGCCAGCTTCCCCACGGGTACAAGCTCGGCATGTCCGAAAGGCGGGTTGCCATATTTTTTTGTATGGGCCTCCTTTATTGCTTCGTTGAGCTGAAGGAACTGTTTCATCGGTGGAAATTCCAGCCAGGTTCCAATGGTTATGAAGGCTACCAGGGTTATCGAACCCAACAGGACCGGTACAGATGATGTCCCCCGGAACCGCCTGGTGAGATATGTAGTAATGAGCGACCAGTTGAGCCAGATATGTACCAGGCTTGCCAGCAGAAACAGGGTGCCGGAGCAGATATGGAGATTGTCCCACTGCTGCTTTGTCAGGCCCAGCATCCGCCAGTCGGCCCAGAAGGCGACCCGGCCGTGGGGTTCTATAAAAAGGACCACGCTGGAAAAGAAGAGGACTAAAGCGCACCAAAAAAGGGTGAGAGAAATAAATCGTTTGAGCATGTGACCTCCGGGGTATCGTCTAGCCGATCTCATCGGGCTGTTTTTTCACCTGTTTGCCTTCTCCATCTCAGTCGGGGTGCCCTGGTCATCTTCCAGAAGCCCGGCACGAAGAAGATGGCAATGGTATAGAGCTCCAGCCTGCCGGCCAGCATGCAAAATACCAGGACAAGCTTGGCAAGAGAAGGCAGGTGCCCGTAATTCTGCGTAGGGCCCACCAGGTGAAGGCCCGGGCCGATGTTGTTCAGGGTGGCGATGACGGCCGAGGGACCTGTTACAATGTCAACCCCCAGGGCGGTGACCACAAGGCTTGCCGTGATGAATACTGCTATGTAGATGGCAAAGAAGCTAAGGATTGCTATCATCACCTCCTGGGCCACCCTGATGCGGCCAAGCTTTATGGTTTCCACCTGCCGTGGATGGACCAGCCTGTGCAGCTGGGACCTGGCATACTTGAAAAACAGCAGGCACCGGACCACCTTTATGCCGCCCCCGGTGGAGCCTGCACAGCCCCCGATGAACATGAGGGTCACCAGCAGGAGCCTTGCAAAGGGGGGCCACTTGTCAAAATCCGCAGTTCCAAAACCCGTGGTGGTCATAATGGAGGTTGCCTGGAACAGGGTGTCCCGGAAGTTTGTGACTGTATCCTTGTAGGTGTAGGTTATGTGGTTTGACACAAATATCAGGAGGGTGGCTGCTGCCAGGATATAGAAATAGAACCGGAATTCCTCGTTTTTCCAGTATGCCCCGATGTCTCCCTTTAGTGCCATGTAATGGAGCGAGAAGTTGGCCCCGGCAAGGAACATGAAAACCACTATCACCATCTGGACGTAGGTGGACTGGTAATGGGCAATGGATGCGTTGTAGTTGGAAAAGCCGCCTGTTGCCAGGGTGCCGAATGAGTGGGTGATGGCATCAAAGAAGTCAACCCCTCCCAGCATGAGGAGGCCTGTTTCCACTGCTGTCATGAGCAGGTATACCGACCACAGGATGCGGGCGGTATCCTGTATCCTGGGAGTGAGCCTGTCCTTGGTTGGCCCCGGCACCTCGGCCTGGAAAAGCTGCATTCCGCCTATTCCAAGGAGAGGGAGGATGGCAAGGGTTAGGACTATGATCCCCATTCCTCCCAGCCAGTGGGTCATGCTGCGCCAGAAAAGGAGGCTCTTGGGAAGGATCTCGATGTCCGAAAGGATGGTGGATCCCGTGGTGGTGAAGCCGGACATGGATTCGAAAAAGGCGTCGATGAAGGAGGGGATATATCCGGAAAGGTAATAGGGAAGGGCACCGAGAAGGGCCAGAAACAGCCAGCTGAAGGCCACTATGGCAAATCCGTCCTTGAAGTGGAGTTCCTTTTCCGGAAGGAAGAGCAGCACCAGCCCTGTACCCACTCCGAGCCCAAGGGCGGAGCACGTAAAAAAGACCGGTATCATTGAGTCCTGGAAATAGACGGAAAAGGGCACTGGTGTGAGCAGCATGAGGGAGAGCACTATCAGGAGCTTACCCAGCAGATTCAGAACCCCGCCGATACGCATGGCCTATCCCTCTTTTCTCTTGCGGCATGGGCCGCCCTTTGCCGACAGGAAATGATCCATGGATCAGGCCTGGAAAAAGGCTTCCACCTTTCTTGCCGCCTCCCTGGTAAAGAAGATCACCAGGTTGTCTCCAGGCTGTATGACGCTGTCACCGGACGGGATAAACGCCTTTCCCTCCCTAACCACGGCCCCGACCAGGGAACCGGAAGGTATCTTCAGGTCTTTAAGGGGAACGTGGTCGAACCGCCTTGATTCCGGCACCGTGACTTCTATGACTTCCGCGTCGGTATCCAGTATGGTGGCAACGGATACTATGTCTGCCCGGCGTACATAGCGGATTATCATGTCTGCGGCCACCTGCCTGGGGCTCAGGGCAACATCTATTCCCAGCTTGTCGAGCATGGGCACGAAGTCGTGGCGGGTTATCTTTATGATGCATCTTTTGGCGCCGTGGTGCTTTGCCAGCAGGGAGCCAAGGATGTTGGTGGTTGCAGAACGGGTGACTGCAACGACAACATCCGCCTTGTCTATGCCCTCTTCTATCAGGGCCTGGGCGTCCAGCCCGTCCATGTTCAGGACAATGCAGTCTGAAAGATTCTCCGAGAGGAATTCGCAGCGCCTCTTGTCTATTTCCACCACCTTGATTTCTATAGGGGTTTCCTCCAGCTGCCGGGCAATCATGTAGCCTATGTCCCCTCCGCCGATGATGAATATCTGGTTCGGGAGCCTGCTGGCGAAGTTGAACAGCTTTTCCACCCTGCCCATATCCCGCCTGAGCATCATGAGATATATCTTGTCTCCAGGCTGGATAATATCTTCGCCCCTGGGAATGATGGTCTCACCCTTCCTGATGATGGCGGTCATGACATACTTGGTGTTGGAGGAAAGCTGGCCGATTTCATACAGGGATTTGCCGATAAAGGGGTGGTCGTCGTGGACGATATAGCCCAGGAGCAGCACCTGGCCGTCTGAAAATTCAGCCGTGTCAAAGGCCTCGGAGACCCGGATGAGTTTTATGATCTCGTCTGCCATGGCCCAGTCAGGGCTGATTATTAGGTCGATTCCCAGCAGTTCCTCGTTCAGGAGGGAATCGTGCATCAGGAGTTCCTCGCTCCTGACCCTGGCGATCCTGGTTTTTACCTTGTAGTGACGGGATACGAAGCATGCCACCAGGTTCACCTCGTCGCTGTCCGTAACAGCGATGAACAGGTCCGTCTTGGAGATGCCCGCCTCTGCAAGTATCCTTGCCGAGGCGCCACTGCCGCGAACCGTGAGGATATTGAGTTCCCGCTCAAGGCGCTGAAGTTTTTTCTCGTTCTTGTCTATCAGAACTACTTCCTGGCCTTCGGAGGAAAATTTTTCACACAGGTACTGACCAACCTGGCCGGCACCTACTATCATTATTCGCAAGGGGTCTGTCTCCCAAATGCCAGGCAGAACCTGGCTGGCCAAGGTTCCAGTCGGCTGCTATGCATTAAGCACACTCCGTACCATTTTTTCATGCAACGAATCCATGGCGATTATAAGTTTAAGGAAAATGCTTTGCAACAAATACCGCCCGGCCCAGCCACAGTAAAAAGCACTTTTTTCATAAAAGGACGGCCAGGGCCATGCCTGCTGCCACAAGTACCGGGGTAAGGAGGTTTATCAGCACGTTTTTTCCAAGTACCGGGACCAGGTTTTTCATGTCATCGGCATGTTGCCTTGCACCCCTGGCAGCCTTCACGGCCAGCGGGAGTGTGAGAAGGCCCAGGACGGACTGCCAGGGGAAAAGCCCCAGGATTATTCCTCCGGCTATGGCAAGGTAGGCCAGCATGAGCTGGAAAACGTAGATTTCGGCACTTTTCTTCCTGCCGATTGCCAGGGGAAAGTGTCTCCTCCCCACCTTTTTGTCCGCCTCCACGTCTGGGAACTGGTTGAGGAGCAGCAGATCGTTTACCAGGAAAAAGGGTACAAGGGATGCCCATAAAGCGCTCATGCTGTAATGCCCGGTCAGTACGAAGTGCGTGCCCGTGACCAGGATGGTGCCAAACCCAAGGCCGGGGGCCACAAGGCAAGCCATGGGGGCATGTGTGAGAAGGGGAGTGTATGCCGTTACCACCAGGAGCCCTGCCGCCAGGAGGGGAAGGAGCTGCCATCCTTCCCGGGATATGAAATAGATGCCGGCACCCGTCACCACAAGGGCACAGGCAACGCCAGTGGCAAGGGCGATCCAGGACAGTTCCGGCCGCTCCTGCAGGGCACCGCTGCCCCCGCTGAAAGGTGTCCGTTTTGTATGGCTGTCCAGGCCGGTTTTGAAATCGGAGTATTCATTCAGGGCATTCACGCTGACGTGGGCGGCGGTGCCGGCCAGGAGGGCGATGAGAAAGTCTGCGAGGTTTACCCTTCCTCCGTTTTCCCAGAAGGCGGTAGCAAGCCCCAGGAGCATGACCGAAGGGGTTAGGAGCAGGAAGGGCAGGCGCATGGTTCCTGCAAGTGTTTTGAGGTGGCCAGGCAACCCGGTGGTTTCAAGGCCTTTTTTCAGGGGGTTTCCGGAGTTCATTTTACAATCGGTCCTGTCAGAATATCAGAAAGCGGTTTCTCATCCACATTGCCGCAAGCAGGAGAAGGATAAGTACTATCCACAGGGCCAGGGCCTTCCTGGAATAGGCCTTAGCCTTCTTGGCCTTCCACCAGGTCATCGGCCTGACGCCCTGGAAGATGAACGTGAGTATGCCAGCCAGGTTCAGGCTTGCCAGGTTTGCCAGGAAAAGCAGGAAGCTTCCTGTGGCGAAGATGAAATAACCCGAACCCGTCATGAGCCCGGTGGCTACCAGGGGTGGCAGAAGGGAGATGGAGACCATGACCCCGATAAGCGCCGAGGAACTGCCCGTGGTGAAGCTGAGGATACCGGCGGTACCGGACAAAAAGGCCACGATGATGTCGGTATAGTCCGCGTAGATACGCTGGTGAATGTTTGCAAGGTTGGGGTTTATATCGGTGATGGCCCCGAAAACGGTGGAAATAAACAGGACGAGGAGTACACCTGCAAGCTGCGTGGTAAGCCCGAGGCGTATTAGCCTGAAATCGGCCAGGACCGACCCCAGTGATATGGCGACATTAGGAGCAAGAAGGGGTGCAATCACCATGGAGCCGATGATTATCGCCCCGGAATCCTTCAGGAAGCCGTATGCTGCGATCAGGCTGGAAATTATCATGAGCCCTGCGAATACGTAGTTCAGCCTGGCCGCCTGGATTACGCTGTTGTAAAGTTCCTCCCTGCTGACAGAAAGCCTCCCGATCTTGGCCGGTGGCTCCTCTGGCTCCTCGATGGGAGGTATGGTGGCCTCCACTGCCTGGATGATGATCCTGAAATCCCTGGAATCACGGAATAGCCTGGTAAGTGCATCGATTATACTGCCCGCATCTTCGGCCTTGGTGAGAAGCTTGATGGCAAGGTTGTTCCGGGGTTTATCCTCCTCCACCCAGTGCTGGATCACCGCCCGTTTCTTCAGCACCGTTTCCATCCGCTCCCGGTGTTCCCTGGGGATGACGATTTCTATCAGCCTGGCTGCCATGGGTTGCGGTGCCTTTCAATCATTAGCTGTAAAAACGAGCATGGATGGAAAAATGGTGGTCCTTCACGCCAAGATGATAGTAGATGGCAGAAATTAGTCAATCCTCGGCTGCTGAAGGAGGTGTTTCACGTGAAACAAAAAAACCTTTCCCGCCGTCTTTGACAGCAGGAAAGGTGTCGAGGGAGGTGGTAAGAAGATGATTAGCGTATGCAGGCTGCCAGGATCTGCTTCATGTCGGTATCACCCATGAGGACCTTCTGGATGCCATCCTGCTTCAGCGTCCTCATGCCATGGGCCAGTCCGTGGTCCCTTATCTCCATCACCGGGCTCTTGGCCTGGATGAGCTTTCTCAGACCGTCATCGGAAACCAGCAGCTCGTGAATTGCCATTCGTCCCTTGTAGCCGGTCTTGTTGCAGGCGGGGCAGCCCTTCGGCCTGTAAAGGGTAACCCCTTCCAGGTCATCCATGGACAGGGATCTGACCGGGTGCTCGCCGTATTCGTATATTATGCGTTCCTTTTCCTCGTCATCGGGTTCATAGGCCTCCTTGCACTTGGGACAGAGCCTTTTCACCAGGCGCTGGGCAAGCACTCCCAGGAGGGCATCTGCGAAATTGAAAGGATCCATGCCCATGCCCAGCAGCCTTGTTACTGTTTCCGGCGCGGAGTTGGTGTGCAGGGTGGAAAATACCATGTGGCCGGTAAGGGAGGCCTCGATAACGGTGTTGGCGGTTTCCTCATCCCTGGTTTCACCGACCATTATGACGTCGGGGTCGGCCCTCAGAAATGCCCTCAGGACCCTTGCAAAGGTAAGCCCGATGCTGGACTTTATCTGGACCTGCCTCAATCCCTCCTGGACTATTTCTACAGGGTCCTCCGCGGTCCAGATCTTCTTTTCCGGCCTGTTTATGTGCCCCAGGGCCGCGTGGAGGGTTGTGGTCTTACCGGAACCTGTGGGACCAACCACCAGTATCAGGCCGTAGGGCATTTCAATGAGCTTTCTCAGGTTGGCCAGGTTGTCTTCCAGGAGACCTATGCGGTCTATGGGCATGGCCTCTGAGGAGGCCAGGATCCTCAGGACCACGTCCTCGTTGTTTTCCGTGGTGGGAAGCGTTGCCACACGGAGTTCGATGGTACGCCCTGTCCTGGTCCGGAACTTGATCTTGCCGTCCTGTGGTAGCCGCTTTTCAGCAATGTCCAGGTTTGACATGATCTTTATCCTGGATACCAGGGCCTTCTTGTAGTTGAGCGGAATATTCTGGTACCTGAGGCAGTCACCGTCAATCCGGTACCTGATAAGGGCGCCTCGTTTCCCTGTAAGGCTTTCGATATGGATGTCAGAGGCCCCCCTCGAATAAGCGTCTTCTATTATGCGGTTGGCCATCTGGACAACAACGCTGTCTGCGTCTGATGCCAGGCCGTCGTCCTCGTCCAGGTCTTCTTCTTCCTCTTCCACCAGTTCCAGCTGCTCGAATACGTCCTCTCCGTCTCCGGCGACGTTGTATTTCCCGTAGAAATAATCGATAAACTTGTCCAGGTCTTCCCTGAGGGCCACGGCGTATTCGAAATTTTTGGCCTTGAGCACACGCTGGATATTGTCTATCTTGCTGAGATCGTGGGGGTTGTCTATGGCTATCAGAAGCATCCCCGCCTCTTCCTTGACGGGTGCGCAGGCCGTGGTCCTGAAAAAGTGTTCCTTGATGCCTGAAATGCACTTCGGGGTGCTGCCCACCTCCAGTTCGTTGAACTCAATGAAGGGGCAGCGATAATATTCGCTGAGGGAGTGGCCCAATTCCTCCTTTTCGATGCCGAACTGGGTGATGAGTACTGTTTCTATGGTCTTTTTGGACTGTTTGGCGATCTCCTTGGCCCTTTCAAGCTGTTCTTCCTGGAGAAGGCCCTTTCTTATCAGGTAGTAGAAACGGCCGTATTTCTGGGCCGTCTGGCTAAGGCTCTTCAGCCTTTCATTGGCATTCCGGAAATCCTTGTTCAGCCGGACCAGTTCCTCCAGGGTCGTTACCGCCTTGGTAACAGAGCCGGTCTTCTCCTGGGTGAGGGCCAGCTGGTAAAGGGCCTCCTGCCTGACATCTGAAGGAAGTTCCGGGTCCTTTAGCCCCTTTTCCAGGTAGTCAATGGCATCAAAGGGCATGTCGAGCTTCAGGTAGAGCTGTCCGATCTTGATCCTGACCTCACCTGTCCGTACACCTTTTTCCTCCAGGATCTTGAGCTCTTCCACGGCCTCTGAAAAAAAGCCGGCCTCTATGAGCCCCAGGCAGTTGTTGAAATGCTCGCTGAACTGTTCGTCCTTGGAAAGATCCGATTCATCCTCTGTGTTTCCAGGTTCAGACACAAGCGTGTTGCCTGCTGTCATTGCCTTCAGCTTGTCTTCGAGAAGGACCCTGAGGTCAGGTTCCGATTCCTCCGGAAGGACTGCAAGTATTTCCTCGAGAATGGCCCGGGCCTCCTGGATGAGGCCGTGGTTCAGGTAGAGATCGGCTTCCTGTATCTTTTTTTCAACGGTTTCGGCCTGGGAGGCGGGCCCTGCTAAAGCTTCTGCCTGGATCTGAAAACCTTTCATGTTTCTACACCTTGTTCAGCGAACTGGCTGTGGCCACCCTTATCCTGTTTCCGTGCGTGTTTATTTCTCCCGCAAAACCGTCTGCCTGTTCCTTTGTACATTCGGCGTCCCCAGGTACTTCTATTTTCAGGGGCTTTTCCTCGGCAAGAAGGACGGCGCCACTGCTTCCGTCAAAGAGCATGATGACGTTGAAACTGGCAGGGACTGGAAGCTCCTGGCCTCCAAGTTGCCGTATCACCGGAAAGCTCATGGAGGAGAGCGTGGAATCATCCATTTCTTTTAGCCGTCCCTGGAAAAGGCCCTTCAATTTTGACCAGGGCCAGGGCTTCAGCTTGGAAAGGGCCAGGGCTTCAGCCTTCTTTATGGCGGACTTGGCATACCATGGAGGTCCGGATGCATATACCAGCTGGTCTGCCGGGAATCCTATTTCCAGGCCGTCTATATTAACGGTAAGGACCTCTTTCCACGGACAGGGCTTCTGGTCAGCAGAAAGATCCTTGGTGTAATCCTCGGTATCCCTTTCTGACAGGGAAGCTTCGGGAAGATCCAGCTCTTCGTCCTTGAAAAAGAATCGTGAAAGCTCCGAGATCTGGCCTTCCAGGCTGAGGCGAATGTCATGCTGGAACCTGTAGAGTTTTTCCATCCCGGGTGTCTTTGAAAGGAGATTTTCCAGGGGCTCTATCCGGTTCACGCACTTTTTGAGCTCTGCCAGGTGTTGTCTCAAAAGTTCTAGGCCGTTTTCTGGAAGGGCCGGGCCTGCTTCCGTCCTGGCCACGGCTGTTTTTTCTTCCGGCGCCTCTTTTGGGGCCTGTTTGGGCGGTTCGGGCGGCAGAATATCTTCCTCTTTTTCTTCCGTTTTTTCTTGTACCAATGCCGACTCGTCCAGGAACAGCGGTTCTTCTTCCGTGGTCGTCTTGTCAGGCTTTTCAATAAGTGCCCTGAGTTCCGCCAGGAGATTTTCGGTTTCGTCCTTCTTTTCGTCCTTTCCGCTGAGAATATCCGTGAGGTGCCGGGTGCTCTTTTTGAGGATGGAAGGTGCGGTGGCCGGGACTTTTTCCGGGTGAAACTGGATGTTGAGAAGGACCTTTTCCATGAGCTCAAGGATGGAACGGGCCCTGGCCTGGGCATTGATTTCCGGAGCAGCAAGGAGACTGCCCAGGAGGTCCAGCGTCTGGTGCAGCTGGGGCTCGGTTACTTCCCACTCTATGGTAAAAAGCTGCTGGTTGAGCTGTTCAAGCCTTTGGCCTATGTCAGTAATTCCAGCAGGTTTTCCCTCGGCTTTTTCTGGAACGGCCTCCTGTTCGGCTGCCTGTTCCGTCTTGTCTCCTGCAGGAGTTTCCGCCGCATCAGCTTCTTCCAGTTCAAGTTCAAGGTCCAGTTCCAGCACGGTCTCCGATTTTTCCACTTGCGCCTGGGGCGAGTCCGCTGTTGCTCCATCCGGGGCCTCTGCCTCGGCGGGTGCGGCCTTGTCCGGTGAAACTTCGAATTCCACCGGCGAATCCTCCTTGGATTCCTGGGGCGCCTCTGCCGGCTCACCGCTTAGTTCCTTTATCTCCTGGGTGAGCGGGTCTATCTCTATCTTCTTGGAGGGTTTGAAGAGGTCATCGATCGTGTCCTCGATTTCTGCCGTAAAGATTTCGGGTTCAGGGATATTGTTGTTTTCTTTCACCGGATGATCTCCCTAATCTATTTTGGTTTTACAAGGTGCTTGGTTGCCACGTAGCGCACCGTTTTTTTGCTGATGTCCTTGAGTGTTTCGAATACCCCTAGCCCCTTCGTGGCCGCTGCCTGGAACGAGGTTACTCCCAGTTCCCTGTTGAGGTCTTCTTCGAGTTCCTCAAGGCTGAGAGTGGGGATGGGGGAGCCGGCCAGGTCCCTCTTGTTGTATTGCAGGACAACCGGCAGTGTCTCGATATCGAGGTTGTAATCCACCAGGTTCTTTTTCAGGTCCTCCAGGCTTTCGATATTCTTCTGCCTTCTTACCCTGAGCGAATCGGCAACGAACACCAGTCCGTCTACTCCCTTGAGCACGAGCTTTCTGGTTGCCTCGTAAATGGCCTGGCCTGGGACGGTGTAAAGCTGTATCCTTATGTCAAAATCCTTTATTTTGCCAAGGTTCAGTGGAAGAAGATCAAAAAAGAGAGTCCGGTCTCCCTTCGTCTCTATTGTAAGCATCTTGCCCTTGGCATTGCTGTTCATCGAATTGTAGATGTAGAGGAGGTTTGTAGTCTTTCCGCACCTTCCCGGTCCGTAGTAGACGATTTTGCAGTGTACCTCCCTTTTGCTGAGGTCTATGAGTGCCATTTAGTTACCCAGTCCGAATATCTTTTCTATGTTGCTGGTCAGTTCCGCTACCCTCAGCCTGACCAGGCCGAGGGAAACTTCATCCCCGAAGATGGTTATGAGAATCATTTCCTGTCCCACCTTGGCAAAATGGATGCTGTCCTTTTTGCCCTTGTGGAACAATAGGGAAAAGTCGTCTTCACCAATCAGTTTCGCCATCTGGGACGTTGCCCCAAAATTTGCTGCTGCCAGGGCGGCAAGAGACGTCATGTCCAGGTCCTTTCTGTTCTTTCCACAGCTGGCGACCACGTTGCCTGCGTGGTCTATCAGAAGGACCGTGTGTACTCCAGCCTGAACAAGAGACTCATCAATCTGAGTTCTTGCCTGTTCAAGTGCAGGACCAGTCAGGATGATATCTGCCATGTCTTTTTGACCTCAAAACAATTTAAAAAACAAATGCCCGAGAATTCTTTCGGAAGGCTCTAAAGGGCTTATCGGATAGTACTAAAAAAAATTGAAGAACGGTGTCCGGATCCATGGATGTGTAATTTAAGAACAGGCCGTGATTGTCGATAAATAAATAAGAAGAAGCAGGGCTTTTTATTCTATAAGCGGGAAAGGTGAAAAAACATATGCCGCCATCTGTAGCACAGCGCCTTGACAAGATAAAAGATCTTCCACCAATGCCCCATACGCTTCAGAAGGTCCTGAAGGAAATGGACAACATTGCCTCCTCGGCCAAGCGTCTCGAGGCCATTGTCAGGCAGGATCCGGTACTGGCCGCCAAGATACTCAGAATAGCAAACTCCCCGGCCTACGGCCTGAGCGGCCAGATCCAGACCATTGCTCACGCCGTGGTGGTCCTTGGTTTCGAGGAAGTGAGAAATCTTGTCATAGGGATTTCTCTCACCCAGGCGTTTGACAACAGTAGCGGCCTGAACGGTTTTCCTCCCAGGGACATCTGGATGCACTGCATCGGAGTGGCAACCGTGTCCATGGAGATAGCCGGTCTTTCAGGGGGGCTGGACCCGGAAGAATTTTTTACCATTGGACTGATACACGATATCGGGCGGTTTTTGATGTGCAGTTTTTTCCCCGAAGACCTGAAAGAGATTTTGAAGATCCAGGAGGAACACAAGGTCCCACTGCACGCCGCCGAAGAAATGTACGGCTTGAGCCATGCCGAAGTCGGGGCGTACATCGCCACGAAATGGAACCTGGGGGATCGTCTGATCAACGCGGTCAGGTATCATCACCACCCTAAAAGCGCCGGTCAGGACGAAAAGACCTGTGCGGTCATCTTCCTGGCAGACCAGGTCTGTCACAAGCTAGGTATCGGCTGGAGTTCCAAGTGGATGCCCGAGAAAATACGGCTGCCCAAGGCCCTTGGAATAAACGGGAGTAAGGTGCAGCAGGCAGCCAAGAAGGTCCAGGAAAAGAAGAACGAACTGGAAGAGGGCTGGTCACAGGCCCTTGGAGGCTGATATGCAGGCACATGGTGAGGCCAGGAACATAAAGGCAATGGTGGTGGATGATGCCGCTTTCATGAGAAAAGCCCTTGTGGAAATCCTTTCCAATTCCGGAGATATCGAGGTGGTGGGGGTTGCTAAGCATGGCAGGGAGGCCCTGGAAGCCATAAAGACCCTGAAACCGGACGTGATAACCCTGGATGTGGATATGCCTATTATGGATGGGCTTACAACCATAAAACATATCATGGTCAGGGACCCGCTGCCCGTGGTGATGGTAAGCGGCCTGGCGGATCAGGGGCGTATTACCTTCGAGGCCTTGAGCCTTGGAGCAGTTGATTTTTTCCCAAAGCCCTCCGGGACCGTCTCGGATGACATCCACGACAGCAGCGAAGAACTCGTGCGCACCCTGCGGGTGGCAGCAGGCATAAATCCCAGGGCCATAAAGAGGGCCGTAAAAAAAGGCAGGAAACCGGCCCCTATTCCTGCAAGGCAGATGCAGCCTCCCAGGGGACTGCTGGTGGTGGTTGCCCTCCAGGGTGCAGTCAGCAGCTTCATTCGTCTGGCCTCGGCAGTTTTCCCACTGAGGGAAGTGGCCTGCCTCTGCATCCAGGACATGTCCCGTTCAGTGCTTGGGGCCTATGCGCATGAATTGGATGCCATTACAGGTTGTGCCGTGGCATTTGAGCCAGGCCACGTCCTTTATGCAGGCTGTTGCAGCCTGGTCCGCAGGCAGGAGCTGCCGCAATTAAAGAGGAGCGCCCAGGGGAGCATAGTCCTTGATGCTTTGGAAAAGTTCTCGGGACTTGCGGATTTTTTTCATGCGGCCTCGGAGCTTTTCAGGGAGGACATGAATGTCTGCATCCTGGGTGGTCAGGCCTCTGATGATCTCCACGGCCTGGAAGCAGTCAGGGAAAACGGCGGCACGGTCTTTGCCCTTGCCCCTGACAAGTGTGCATCGGGAGAGTTGGCCAGGTCCGCCCTGGAAGCGGATTTGGCAAGAGCCTTTGCTTCAGAACAGGCCCTCTGGCAGGGGCTGGCGACATTTTCCAGGCAACTGGTGCTCAAGGGGAAGAGGGCTGGCTGAAGGCGGGCCAGAAAACACGTAAGTCTTGACTGCAAAGAATAATTTTACCGATCATCAGGCGGAAAATATGGCAAAAGAGTTCTCTTCATTGGAAAAACAGGCAGAAGACAAGGTAAAGGTATTGATCGTCGACGATTCTCCCATGATGTGCAAGGCCCTGGAGCAGATACTCGGTGAAGACGAGGACATACAGGTGGAATCAAGGGCGCTGAACGGCCAGGAAGCCCTCAACAAGCTTTCTTCCGGGGACTTCGATGTCTGTACCCTGGACGTTCACATGCCCGGAATGAATGGCCTTACGGTCCTGAAAAACATCATGGTCAGGTATCCCATCCCTACCCTGATGGTGAGTGCCTTCACCGGTGACGGTTCCCGCGTGACATTCGAGGCCCTCCGCTTCGGGGCCGTGGATTTCTTCAAAAAGCCCACCAGGACCGGTGACGAGGAACTAAAGACCCAGGCGGATCTCCTTCGTTCCAGGCTAAAGCGTGCCTCCAGGGTTCATGTGGAAGCTGCCAGGTATCTGCGTATGAAGCCGGTAAACGGAAGATCCAGGGCTTCAGGGTTTAATGACAGGCAGGCAGAGGTCACGGGCATAGGGGTGATACACGGTTCCACCGGCGGATATTCCTCCCTTCTTTCCGTGATTCCGCACCTGTCGGGCCAGGCGGGAATTCCTATAATAGTCTCCCTTGGAACCAGCCCGGACAACCTCAATGCCTTTGTAGAATACCTGAGGCCCTTTTCCAGGCTTCAACTGGTGGTGCCTGATAAAAAGGAATGCCTGGTGCCAGGACATGTCTATTTCCTTTCGAGTGACCAGGCCGGCACCTTCGAGCAGGCCGGGGGGGCCTGGGAGATGATCGTGGAAAAGAGGCCCCTGGATGCAGGACAAGAAGGGGCCATCGACCTGCTGCTCCTTTCCGCCAGTGAATCCTTTGGGGAAAATTGCATGGCGGTCTTTGTTTCCGGAGACAATAACCAGGGAGTGACAGGTGCTGCAGAGGTCATAAGGAATGGGGGAAAGGTGCTGGCCCAGATACCGGACACCTGTCTTGCACCGTTTCTGCCCGGGAAGATGGTGAGGGAGCTTGGGGCGGAAAGCCATGGTGCCGTGGAGATAGCCAGCAGGCTCAGCACGTGGATGAAATGACAGCTCTGGACTTCGATTCCCATAGCGTCCTGGCCGAAGACCAGGCGGTTGAATCCTGCCCCGAGGGGAAGGCGGCCGGATTCAGCGGGTTTATGGTGGATATAAACCTCTCGGACCTGGTGCAGCTTGCCTGCCTTGAAAACCGGGCGAGGAAGCTGCTTGTCCAGACACCTGGCGCCAGGGGAGAGATCTTCTTCTCCGGAGGAGAGGTGGTCCATGCCCGCATCAGGGACAAGACCGGCGAGGAGGCCTTTTATGACATCATGTGCCTCCCCAGGGGGACCTTCCGCTTTTTCCCGGAAGAGCCACCCGAGCATACCATAGAGGTGCCCTGGAACTTTCTCCTGATTGAATCCCTGCGCTTAAGGGATGAAAAGAATATCGGCCAGGAGACGTCTGAACAGCAGCCCCCCGGAGTCCTGCTTGTTGACGATTCCAAGTTTTTTATCTCCCGCCTCAGGGAAATACTCACTGAAAAATTGTCGGCCCAGGTGCTTGGCGAGGCAAGGAACGGAAAAGAGGCCCTGGAATTCCTGGATGACACGCGGCCCGACATTATCACCCTGGATATCAACATGCCCGTGATGGCCGGGGATATCGCCCTCAAGCACATCATGATCCGTTCTCCCGCTCCGGTACTTCTGGTGAGCAATTTCAACGACAGGCACACTCCCAAGATAATGGAATATCTGAGGCTTGGTGCCGTGGATTTCATAGCCAAGCCGGGTGGAGAGGGGTCCTGGGATCTTTTCATGGAAAGGCTGGGAAAAGCCGTGGAAAGCGCCGGGGATTTCAATGTCCGCAACATACGGCGGGCCAGGAATCCCAAAAAGCCGGCGGAGAAAAGCCTGCCTGGAATGCCGGCAGAGAGGCTGGTGGTGATAATGGGAGGTTTTGGCGGTCTTCTGGAGATTCAGAAGATACTTCCTGAGCTTTGCCTGGAAGATTCCACAAGCCTCATAGTCTTCCAGAAGATGTGCAAGTATTTTGCCGGCTCCCTTGCGTCTTACCTGGACCGGTACTGTTCCTTTTCGGTAAACGCCCTTGAAACAGGGGCACCGCTTCTCAGCAACCAGGCATGGGTCTCCGGCCTGGATACCGGCTGGAAGGTGGAGGCGGACGAGACCGGTGCCGGCATTTACCGGCAGCAACCCGGTGACATGCTTCAGGCCGACGTATTTCTGCGGGAGCTGGCGGACATCTTCGAACGTGATCTGACCATAGTGCTGTTGTCTGGCATGGACCTGGAGATGGTCCAGGGGCTGGAGACTGTGGTGTCCAAGGGGGGCAGGATAGTCCTGCAGGAGCCGGAAACATGCCTGCAGCCCGGGCCCCTGAAGGCCATACAGGCACTGGGGCTCGAGGAACGAATAGCACCCTCGGAGGAGATAGCAGCCCTTCTGGGCGGACATGAGCAACTGTCGAGAGGTTAACGTGGCAAGGATTCTCATTATCGACGATTCCAGTTTCATGCGGAAGAGAATAGGTAACACGGTGAGACAGGCCGGACACCAGGTGATAGGCACGGCCAGGGACGGGGCAGAAGGGTTTGAGCTCTACAGGCAGCTTAGGCCCGACCTGGTAATCATGGATATAACCATGAGGGGCATCGATGGAATCCAGGCTGCCGCAATGATCAGGGATGAGGATCCCGCTGCAAGGATAATATTCATGAGCCTTGTTACCGACCCGGACGTCATCGACAGGGCGCACCAGCTTGGCGCCATAGATTTTCTGGGAAAAAATGATTCTGAAAAGTTGAGCCGCATTATGGACGGGCTTGGAAAGTAAGAAAAAGAGGTGGTTTATCATGAAAGACTTTGATCAGGAAATGTGGCAGGATTTTACCGTTGAGGTCCATGAGAACCTGGAGGAATTCGAGCCCAATCTCCTTCTACTGGAACAGCAGCCCGACGACAGTTCGATACTTAATGACTGTTTCAGGAACATGCACAGTATAAAAGGTGCGGCCAACTACATGGGGCTTTCCGGTATCGCGGGGCTTGCCCATGCCATTGAAAATCTGTTTGACCAGGCTCGGCAAGGCACCAGGAGCCTGGAACAGGATGACTTTGACCTGATGTTCAAGTGCGTTGACAGGTTCAAGGAGCTTATCCGGGACGTTGCGGCAAATCAGCGTGAAACACTGGAGACCGCAGACCTGGTGGAGCAGATAAAGGCCATGACAGAGCCGGATTCTTCACCCGGAGCGGTCCGGGAGGAGCCCCCGGCGGAAGAACCCGAAGAGGAATCGGTGGAGGACCAGGAACTCCTGCATATCTTTGCCCAGGAAATGAAGAGTCTTTACCAGCAGATGTCAAGGCTCCTTGCATCCGAGGAGGTTGAACCCGGCACCCTTGACCAGGTGCTCCAGGACATGGAAAGGGTGGCGAACTACATCGGAAAAGACCGGCTGCACAAGGAGATACAGGTCCTGAGGGAAGAGCTTTCCGGCCATTCATCGCCGGAGGACCTGGAGGGCGGGTTTCTTCGGGATTTTTCTTCAAGGCTCAGGGACGCCCTTGGCCGCGAGATCGAACTGGATGATGATGTGTCCGATGATATGGGGCCTGGGGGTGCGGCCATAGAAGAAGACACCGAGCTTTACGGTATCTTCCTGGATTTTTTCAAGGAGGTGGGCTCTCCCCTCGCCTCCATACCGGAACACATGGATGAAACCTGGATGTCCGACTGCCAGAAGGCTATAGCCAGGCTCAGGACCTCTGCCAATTACATGGATTACATGGAAGTGGTGCACCTGCTGGAGGAATGGGAGGAGTGCATCACGGAGCAGTTGAGCAGCAAGACGGGTTTTGACAGGGATGTTTTTTCCGGCCTCTGGGAAAGGCTCTGCGACAAGCTGCCAAACCTGAGGGAGATGTTCGAGACAAGCTGTCCGGAAGAGCCCGGCCGGGAGGATTCTCCCGGAGAAGTGTCCCCGGAGGGCACGGGAGAGGCATCCCTTGGACTTGATTCCCTGGAGGATTTCGATTCGGCCATAGACGGCATTTTTGAAGACGGTAACGGCACGGAGCCTACAGTTGAGGCTGGCAGTGAGCCCGGTGAAATTCCTGCTGCATCCAGCCCGGCCATGGATTTTGCTCCTGTCCCGGAAAATTTTCCCGAGATCACCCAGGCACCACAGCCCGCCGGAGTGCAGGCCGAGCAATCCGGCTCCAGGCCCCAGGGCCAGATGGTAAGGGTGAACCTCGAAAAGGTGGAGAACCTCCTGGAGGATGTGGCCGAACTGGTGGTCCTCAGGTCCTCAATGGGCCAGTCT
The DNA here is from genome assembly GCA_964478865.1 of uncultured Thermodesulfatator sp. Classification (GTDB taxonomy): domain Bacteria; phylum Desulfobacterota; class Dissulfuribacteria; order Dissulfuribacterales; family QOAL01; genus QOAL01. The sequence continues at coordinate 3,242 of CAYZJS010000018.1, read as the reverse complement.
ACGAGCCTTTTGAAGGCCCTGTATTCCAGGTGGCGTGACCAGCGGAAGATGCCTGTCCAGGAATTAAAACCCTTGAAGGAGATTCTCCTGGATTATACGGAAAACGTGGCCGCCCTGGAAAGAGTGGTCCACCAGCTCCAGGACGGTGTCATGCGCATGAGGATGCTGCCTGTCAGTTCACTGTTCAACAGGTATCCCAGGATGGTTCGTGACCTTTGCCAGAAACTTGGCAAGGAGGTGGAGCTTTCCCTGAAAGGCAGCGACACGGCCCTTGACAAGCAGGTCATAGAACAGCTTGCCGATCCCCTGCAGCACATTATCCGCAATGCCGTGGACCATGGTATCGAGCCCGCCGACTTCAGGAGCAGGAAGGGAAAGAGCCCCAAGGGGCACCTGTCCATAGCGGCCAGCCAGGAAGGTAATTTTGTCATCATCTCCATCTCCGATGACGGAAGGGGCCTTGACAGGGAGCATATAGTAAAAAAGGCCATCTCGTCCGGCGTGATCACCGCTGATGCCCTCAGGGACATGAGCGAGGAGCAGGTCTGGAACCTGGTGTTCGTGCCGGGGATTTCCACGGCAGGTTCCGTTTCCGACATATCCGGAAGGGGCGTGGGCCTGGATGTTGTAAAGAGAAACATAGAAAAGATTGGCGGTGCCGTGGTTGTCAGGTCGTGGAAGGGCAAGGGCACCACCTTCATCCTCAGGATTCCCCTTACCCTGGCCATTATAAAAGGCCTTACCGTAATGGTTGGAAACCAGGCAATGGTGATCCCTATTTCTGCGGTTTATGAAACCTTCAGGCTGTCGTCTGGTGAGGTAAGCCGGGTTGAAGGCTATGAAATCATTTCCAGGCGCCAGGAAACCCTGCCTCTCATACGCCTTGGAAGGATCTTTCGCGGCACAGGTGCACCAGAGGAGCCGGAAAGGTTTTTTGCAGTGCGCGTCAGGCTCGGAGAGCTGGATGCATGCCTTGGGGTTGACGGGCTGGTGGGACAGCAGGAGGTGGTCATAAAACCGCTTTCCGAATACCTCATGGATCAGCCAGGCTTTGCAGGGGCCACCATCCTTGGAGACGGGGCCATTGCCCTGATCCTGGACCTTCCGGCCGTCCTTGAAAAATCAAAGGGTTTTATCTCCAAGAGGCAACAGCTCCTGGAGCGTGCCGCCCTGGGGCTTGACCAGCAGGAGGCCCCTGTGTTTCATTAACCTTCCATCTTGGAAGGGATCTGTAATCTCATAGCCCTTGGAATACTTCTGGCCTGGCCGGTCATACCCCTTTTCTGGCTGCCGCTGAGGTTTTTCCCCAGGAGGGTGGCAAGGCTTGGAAGGGCCTTTTTGCTGGTGACAGCCGCCTTGTGGCTGGCGGTTGCTGCAATTACCTGGCACTGGCATGGCAGCCTCCTGGAATACAGGATTGGTATTCCGTGGACCCTTAGAGTCCTGGGAGGCCTTCTGTTCGTTTCAGGCCTTTTGCTGCAAGCCTGGACTGCCCTTGTCCTGGGCCGTCGGATAACAGGGTTGCCAGAGCTAGAAAACGCACCTGTGCGCCTCGAGACCCGCCCTCCCTTCAATCTTTGCCGGCATCCCACCTATCTTGCCCACCTGATGATATTTGCCGGCGGTGCACTTTTAACCGGGTATTTGTCCATTTTCATCCTGGCAGCGGCAGATTTTTTGATCACCAGGTTTCTTATTGTTCCCCTGGAGGAAAGGGACATGGAAATGAGGTTCGGAGCCGGGTACCACCGCTACAAAAGGCACACCCCCTGTTTCTTTCCCGTTTTTCATAAAAGAAAAAGGCAATGACCCTCATTCTGGGACAGACGGCAGGTTAGCGGACCACCTGTGCCTTTTTTAGCGTGCACAGGAAAAATCCATAGGGGGTTTGAACCCGTGAAAATCATGCCTATGTTTTTTTATGAATGAGAAGGCCATGCGGAAAACGGGATTGCCGCCTTCGTCGGAATTGAAAAAAGGAGGAAGGTGAGATGGAAGATAAAAATGCTCCCCAGGATTTTATAAAGGCCTTTGAAAGATCGATACTCGTAGCAGGTGCCCTGCTGGCCGCCCTTGGAATAATAGGTATTTTCGCCCCTCACGTCGTATCCTTCACCCTGGAGATCTTCCTGGGAATCCTTATGATCACGGGAGGGATCTTTTTTGCCTATTATTCCTACCAGTATCACACGAGATCGTTCATAGGCTGGCTCAAGCCAGTCATCCTCATCCTGGTCGGGGCCCTGTTCCTCATAAAGCCCGGTTCCGGAATAGCGGCTTTCACCCTGCTCATCACCTTTTACCTGCTTGTGGATGCATACGCGGGCTTTGGCCTAGCATACGTCCGCTATCCTGCACCAGGCTGGGGCTGGTTGCTCCTGAACGGCCTTTTATCCCTTACCCTTGCAGTATTGCTGCTGATCGGCTGGCCGGCCACCTCCCCGATATTCCTGGGATTATACATAAGCATAAGCCTTCTGTTTGACGGAATCTCCCTCTTCATGCTGGGCATCAAGCTCAAGAAGGCCGAAAAGGAACTGGACCGGGAAGGGATGTAGCCATGGATGCCGGAAAGCGGGAAAAACATGATACCTCGGCGGGCAGGTACCGCATAGGTATGGAGGAGATAGCCCTTTTTGTAGTGTTCATGCTCTCCATTATGGGAATCGGTATCACCAACTTCAGGCCACAGGAGAGCTACCGGTACTGGGGAGCAATGACAGCCATACTGGCCATAACCGGTATCGTCATCGGGTGGGCCAGGTCAAAGCGCCTCGGTGAGCCCGTGCGCAAGATGATGGTGATCCAGATGGTTCACTGGGGAGCCACCATGGCGGCAGTGGCGGGAATGTTTCTCCTCCTGGACATGGGACGGCTGAACTATGAAAATACCGGCCTCGTGATCTTGCTGACCCTGGGCTTTTCCACCTTTCTGGATGGATACAGGATAAGCTGGAGCTTCGCCTCTGTTGGAGTGATAATGTTCATTGCAGGCCTCATGGGAGGATATCTGGAACAATATGTATGGATCACTCTGATCGTGATAATATGTATATTTGTGGTGGTCTACCTGCTTGAAAAATACAGGAGGTTATCCGCTTGAGACACGGACCTTTTCCTGGAAAAACGGCATGGCCATAAAGGGGCCTGAACGATACCCCGGAAGCGCCTACTTACCTGGTACAGGCTTTACTGCAATGGATATTGAGGAGTCGTATCGTAATTTCTTGCCGTTTATTGAA
>CAYZJS010000017.1:0-7882 GCA_964478865.1 uncultured Thermodesulfatator sp. | reverse complement strand
AAACGTGGCATTGTCGTCTATTGAGGCTATGAGATTTATTATTTCTGGCCTGCTGAATTTTACCATAAGCACATCTTCATCTTCATGATGAACCGCACCTACAGGAACCGTTCCGTCTCCAACGCCCAGAAGAAGCGAGGTGACGTCTATCATTTCAGTGCTGTTACTTCCCATGTTTCCTATGATGCAGGTGATCCAGTTTCCATGAGATTTCAAGTTGATGGTGCCAGGATGACAGGACAAACTGAACTCCACCTTTTCCAGCACGTCGATACATTCACTGTACTGTGAATCACATTCTGCCATGCAGGCATCATCCCCGGGGCTGCATTGAGCCATGCAGGCCTCATGGTTTTCCGCACATTCCTGGAAACACGCGTCCTTTTTTATTTCCGTCACCACATCCATAGACCGTGAGTCATCAAGCATATCTCCCCTGTAAAGGTCCACCTTGACTGCATGGTATTTTTCACAGGGAGGAAGTTCCAGGATAGTGCTGAAGGCGGTTTCGTTGTCACAATCCGGCCCTACAAGTTGAACCAGAAATGTATCATCCACGGTGGTGGCAAGGGTTTTGAGTCCGCTACAGGCAGTGGCACCGACCTCCAAGGTATAAACATCTCCTTCAACCAGGTTCACCTGGTTAATCTGACCGGCCCTTGCAACAACGGCAGCAAAGACCAAAAATACGGTTACAATCAAAATGAAAAAACCTGAGCACTTCATCTTTCACCCCTTATTGTTTTTATCCTTAGTCCAAGCAATATCCATACCCTGCAAAAAGGGATGAAAGAGAACGATGGAACAGAAAAACGCGGACCCTGCCGGCAAGGGACATCCAAGCAAAGCCACTGGGAAAAGACTGAACATCTGCAATTTCATTTCATGGAATCCGGACATTGTACCAATGGAAAAAGGTGCCCAAAAACGTATGTCAAACCATACAAACCGGATGAAGTGCAGAGCTTTTTTACCATACTCATTCCTGGCCGTTATGGAAAAAACGGATGGTTCAAAAGAGGGGAATGGTGGAGATGGCCGGGATCGAACCGGCGGCCTCCACGTTGCGAACGTGGCGCTCTCCCAGCTGAGCTACACCCCCACTTGAAAAATGCGGCCAGACCATGCCTTTCCAGCCGAAAGAGGATCAGGAACCGCCGATCCCTGAAGCTGCATCTCTATAGTGCAGCCTCGGTTTTCCTGCCTCTTTCCCCTGAAAAAGCGATCTTCTGAGCCTTACGTTCATAATTAGACCCACACCCACCAGGGTTGTCAAGACCGATGAGCCACCATAACTAACCAGGGGCAAGGGAATCCCGACCACGGGCATTAGCCCCAGCACCATGCAGACATTTATTAGAAGCTGCCAGAAAATCATGGCAGTGATACCGAACACAAGGAATGAACCAAAACGGTCCCTGGCATTCTGGGCAATGGAAAGACACCTGACCAGGAAAAAAAAATATACACCAATCAGGATCATGGCCCCGGCAAAGCCCCATTCCTCCGACCAGATTGAAAAGGCAAAATCCGTGTGTACTTCGGGCAGAAAGTTGAGCTGGGCCTGGGTCCCCTTCATGAACCCCTTGCCCAGCACCTGCCCCGAACCCACCGCTATCTTGGACTGGAGCACGTGCCACCCTGCGCCAAAGGGGTCGGATTCCGGATTCAGGAATATCTCCACCCTTCTTCTCTGGTAGGGTTTCATGAATTTCCACAGGAGCGGAAAGGCTGCCATGCCCATTCCAAGAATTATCAGGAAGGACGTCCACTTGAGCCTGGCATAGTACACCAGGGAAGCGAAAATACCCAGCACCAGGAGTCCCGTTCCAAGATCCGGCTGCTTGACAATGAGAAGGACAGGCACCAGCACAAGGAGAAGGGGCTTCCACAGGTCTGCCAGGCCGTACTGTTCCTTATCTTCCTGTGCAAAGAAACTGCTTATGACGACGACCATGAGAAGCTTTGCAAATTCCGAGGGCTGGAGATTGATAAACCCCAGGGAAATCCACCTCTGGGAGCCGGACACACTTTTTCCTACAAACATCACCAGCAGGAGCATCACGATGGTAAGCACATAGATGTGAATCCAGTAGGAGGCAAGTTTCCTGTAATCGAATACCAAGACTCCGAACATCATTACCGAACCGATCGTGTACCACTGAAGCTGTTTCCACTGGAACGGATAGCCGGCTGCCGCACTGGCGCTCCACAGATTCACGAACGCCAGGGCCATTATCACTACAAGGCTCAACAGCAGCCACCAGTCCATATCCTCGAACAACCGCTTGTCAAACACGTGGTTTCCTCCCCGGAACAGAAGCCGTCCTCTCAAGAAAAGTGGTGGGCTTTGGACTCCTGAGCTGGAGCCACCTTTCTATGACCGCCCGGGCGACCGGAGCGGCTGCAGAACCACCGTGTCCGCCGTGTTCAATTATCACAGCAACTGCTATCTGTGGATCTTCCACCGGCGCGAAGGCAACAAACAGGGCATGATCCTTGAACCTCCATGCCATCTTTTCGTCCTGTTTCCTCTTGGACTGCCTTACCACCTGGGCCGTGCCTGTCTTGCCTGCAACTCTCAGGTCCGGGATCCTGCAGGTCCTGGCCGTCCCGTGCCTGTCTGCAACCACCCCCTCAAGGGCGTGTCTTATGAAGGCAAGTGCCTGCGGTTTTACCGGTACCCTGGCCTGCTTCTCAGCCGGCTTTCCAAGGATGTATTCCGGCTTGTAGAGCATGCCTCCGTTTGCCACCGCAGATATCATCCTGGCAAGCTGGAGTGGAGTGACCATCAAAAAGCCCTGGCCTATTGAATAGTTGAGGGTCTCACCCTTTTGCCAGGGTTCTCTGAAACGCCTGTATTTCCATTCCCTGGTAGGGACCCTGCCCGCCTTTTCCCCTGGGAGATCTATGCCTGTCTTCTTGCCAAGTCCAAATCCGGATGCATACCTGGAAATCCGGTCTACTCCGAGCTTGAGACCCGTATTGTAGAAATAAACGTCACAGGACTGGACCAGGGCCTTGTACAGGTCAGTTTTCCCGTGTCCACCCTTTTTCCAGCACCTGAACCTTCTCCTGCCAAGCTTCATGGATCCGTTGCAGAAAAAGGTTGAGTACTGGCTGACGACGTTCTCATTCAGGCCAGCTGCCGCCATTACCGTCTTGAACGTGGAACCAGGGGCATACTGGCCCTGTATGGCCTTGTTGACCAGGGGGGTAAGAAGGGGATCGTTAAGGGCCTTCCATTCCTCCCTGCTAAGCCCATTGGCAAATATCGCGGGGTCAAACTTGGGGCTGCTGGCCATTACAAGCAGTTGCCCGTTCCGGGGATCCAGGGCCACAACCGCCCCTGGCCTTCCGGAAAGTGCCTCCTCGGCTGCAAGCTGAAGATCGAGATCAATGGTCAGGGAAAGGTCCTGGCCGGTCTTGGGTAACTTTACATCCACCACCCTCACCATCCTTCCCCTGGCATCAACCTCTACCCGCTTGTAACCGCTTTTTCCGGCAAGCTGGGTCTCAAACTTGGCCTCCACCCCGTATTTTCCCACAAGGTCTCCGGGAACGGCATGGGAAAACTTTCCACTCTTGAGCTGATCAAGGCTAACCTCCGCAAGATAGCCCAGGAGGTGAGGCGCGATTTTCCCATAGGGATACTGGCGAGATGGAGCGACCTCCACCACGACTCCAGGGAGCTCGTAGAGCCTGGCCTCTATTTTTGCAACCGTACTCCATTCGGCATTTCGCTTTATGATTACGGGAAGATAGGCGGGCTGGCCCTTTGCTGCCACCAGCTTCATGCGGACATTCATGGGCGGTTCATCAAGCAATGGCTCAAGTTTAGAAAGCAGTGCTTCCAGGTCACCTGCGTCTTTGAGCACGATTCCGATGTTGAAACTGGGTTCCACACCGGCGAGAAGCCTTCCGGAACGGTCCAGTATATTCCCCCTGTAGGGCTGGAGTCTTATGGATTTTATACTGTTTCTCTCGGACTGGGCCCTGAAATATGCCCCTTGCATGACCTGCAAGTACCAGAGCCTGGCGCTTATGAGGCAGAAGCAGCAAAACAGGAACCACGAGGCATAAATGCTGAGCCGGGATCTTAACTCCTCGTTCTGCTGATCAAACCTCTTTAACCTGATCCTGGTGTCGGGTGGCTTTTGGGCCGTATTATTATCTGGTTGAAAGTTCACCTTTTTCTTTCCTGAGCTTCTTTAAAAGCGCCTCTATCCTGCCAAAAACAGCCATAAGGACCGGTGCGGTCAACACGTTGACAAAGGCCTGAAGGACTCCCCAGGGCCATACGAGGTCTACGCTGCCGCTTCCTGCAAGCTGTACCACGGAGATTTCCATGCTGACAAAACCTGTCATAAGGTAAACCTGCCAGGAGGAAAGCTCCAGCACATTTGAGACAATGTACCTTACCGTTAAAAAACCCAGGAGGTAAGAAAGGGGAAAGACATAGGCCGGGATTATGGAAAATGACGAAATCAGCAGGCCAAAAAGGACAACGAAGACCGCTCCGTACAAGGCATCCTGTCTCAGGCTGTACCAGCACAAAAGGGCTGCCAGGGCATCCACCCGGACCAGCCCCACCTGCAAAAGGGCACCTGCACTGGATTGCAAGACAGCCGCCGCGTAACCCAGAATGAAGAGGCAGGCAGTTGCAGCCATCAGGGTTTTTCTGCCCCCTTTGAGCCCTGTATATTGCTGTAAAGCAATACCAGCACCTCCTCGGTCTTGCCCACGTCGGAAAAAGGTTCCACTTTTATTTCCTGAAAAAGATTGGACTGCGCACTTGCCTTGACGGAAACCACCTTTCCAAGCAGGAGTCCTTTTTGAAAGACCGCATCCATGCCCGAGGTTATTACAATGTCTCCGGGCTCAACATCCACACCCTTTTCCACGTATTCAAGGCTGCAGCCGTCAGGGCCATGGCCTGCCAGGAGTCCCCGCGCCCTGTTTCTCTGTATAATGGCGGCAATGCGGCTCTGGTAGTCGGTAATCAGCATGACCCTGCTGAATGACATACTGGTTTCCGTGATCCTCCCTATAACACCACCCTGGGACAAGACGGGCATGTCCGGCATAAGCCCGTCCCTCTTGCCACGGTCTATGGTGGCCACTGCCCTCCAGGGGGCGAGATCACAGCCTACAATATGGGCCAGGACGGTCTTGCCGTTGAGATGTCTCTTGACGTCGAGCAGTTGTCTCAGGCGCCGGTTTTCAATGAGTGCTTCCCTGTAGCGCGTTATTTCCGTCTGGAGCTGGGCGAGCCTGGCCTTGAGGATCTCGTTTTCCTGCCTGGCCTCCCTTACATCCACATAAGATTCCCACAGGGTCCTTATGCGTGAAACCGGCACAAAAAGGAACTGCTGGAGCCTGCCGCTGGTATCCCTTACCATCATAGCAGCGGGGACAGCAAGGTTTAACGCACTGAACCTGATGGTCACAAGTCCTATCACTGCGGCAAACAGGACAAGGCATATGAAAACTATGATTTTCTTGCGAGGTGATCTTTTCTGTTTCTGAGGCACTTAACAAAAGGCCCTAATGAATCATGATTTCCCTCAGGACATCTATATTGTCCAGGGTTTGACCAGAACCCAGCACCACCGAGGAAAGAGGATCATCTGCTATAATGATAGGAAGGCCCGTCTTCTCCCTCAAAAGCTTATCCAGATTCTTGAGAAGCGCCCCCCCGCCGGTGAGCACTATGCCCTTGTCCACGATATCGGCAGCAAGTTCAGGGGGCGTCTGCTCAAGGGCTATCTTGACGGTCTCCACTATGGTTTCCACCTGTTCCGATATGGCAGTCTGTATCTCTGACGAATCGATTTCCACCGTCTGGGGCACACCGGAAACCAGGTCCCTGCCCTTGATCTCCATCTTCTCGTAGGGGGTTTCCGGCAATACGTCTCCAAGTTCTATCTTTATATTCTCAGCTGTGTGTTCGCCAATAAGCAGGCTGTAACGCCGCTTGATGTGCTGCAGTATGGCCTCGTCCATCCTGTCACCGGCCACTCTGACGGACTTGCAGTAGACTATACCCGCCAGGGATATAACCGCTACCTCTGTTGTCCCACCCCCGATGTCAACAACCATGTTGGCAGTGGGCTCTGTGATTGGAAGCCCCACCCCGATAGCGGCAGCCATTGGCTCTTCTATGAGATAGACCTCTCTTGCGCCTGCCGATTCGGCAGATTCCCTGACAGCCCTTTTTTCCACCTGTGTAATCCCTGAGGGCACACTGATTATTATCCGAGGCCTTACCAGCGTCCTCCTGTTGTGGACCTTCCTGATGAAATAGCGGAGCATGGCCTCGGTTACCTCAAAGTCCGCAATGACTCCGTCTTTCATGGGCCGAATGGCCACGATATTTCCTGGGGTCTTGCCAAGCATCATCTTGGCTTCCTTTCCCACAGCAAGGACCCTGTTTGCCCGCACATCTTTTTTAACCGCCACAACAGAGGGCTCACGCAGCACTATTCCCTTGCCCTTTACATAGACCAGGGTGTTTGCAGTTCCCAGATCAATTGCCAGATCACTTGAAAGCCAGCCAAAGACGGCACCGAATACCATGAAATTTACCTGTCTTCAGATTCCAGTGCTATGGAAAAGCACCGAAAGTGTATTTTTATAATTGTACAAATTATTGCAGTTATTGCTTTCCCCTTTTTTTACCATTAAAATCAGGTAATTGGCATGCCCAAATCAGCCCCGAAAGAGATACCGGTAAGGTGATGGATTCTGGTTTATCTTTCCTCAATAAAAAGAAATGAGCGACGAAAAACCTACCAAAGTAATTTTTAAAAAGCAAGCCAAGGCTGTCTTCAAAAATCATGAATTTTATTCAATGACCCTGGCCATTAAAGAAAAAATCCCTGGCATTTTGTTGATATTTCAAGGATTATTTCATGAGTCCAGCAATGCCACCGGCCCAAAAGGCTATTTTTAGAGACACCTTTCCCACAAGGATACACCCTGGTAAAAGATAAGGCCCGTTTTCTCTCCGGACATATTCACAACTTGACAGCGCTCTCCATGATTAGTAAACATTTTAGGCTTTACGGACTGTAAAACTGCCCATATCAAAACGACTTTTTATATATCAAAGGAGCTCACGAACAATGAAACGGACTTTTCAGCCAAGCAATCTAAAAAGAAAGCGCACCCACGGATTCAGAAAGCGCATGAGCACCAAGGCGGGACGCAGGGTAATTTCAAGGCGCAGGGCCAGGGGAAGAAAGAGACTTTCAGCCTGAGAATCGCCCATGGGGAAACGGGGGTGGAGAAGAGACGATTTACTCTCCCGGAAAACAGGAGGATAAACCGGCAGCGGACATATTCTGAAATCTTCAGAAAAGGCAAACGATTAAGGTTTCCGGAATTCACCCTTGTATTCAAGGATAACGGTCTTCCGTATTCGAGGATAGGCATCAGCGTAGGCAAAAAATTCGGCAATGCGGTCAAAAGAAACCGTGCCAAGAGACTTTGCAGGGAATTGTTCAGACTTAACCGACATGCAATTCCGGAAGGCGTGGACATAATTTTCCTGCCAGGAAAAAGGCTTCTGGAAACACCATGGCCAAGGCTCGTGGAAACCATGCTTACGGCCGGCAGAAAAATTGAGCAGCTATCTGGCAAAAAAACACAGGCCCACTGACCTGGCAGTATTTGCCATAACGGTGCTGATAAAGACATATCAGGTTATTGTTTCACCGTTTCTGCCGCGGACATGCAGATTTCATCCGACATGTTCGGAATACTGCAGGCAGGCATTCCAAAAATACGGCTTCAAAAAAGGCCTTGTCCTGGCCCTTAAAAGACTGTCTCGCTGTCATCCCTGGAACCCCGGCGGTTTTGATCCTCTCCCCTGAAAACA
>CAYZJS010000016.1:0-49524 GCA_964478865.1 uncultured Thermodesulfatator sp. | reverse complement strand
ACCGGCTTTGCCATTATCGTGGACCTGAAAAGCGATGTCCTTTTTGATTTCAACAAGGCGGACATAAAGCCGGAAGCTGCTGCTTCTCTTGCCAAGGTAGCACTTATTATCAAGAAAAAGGCCAGGGGCAGGGTGCTTATTGAAGGCCATACGGATTCCGTCGGCACTGACGAATATAACCAGAAGCTGTCAGAAAGGCGGGCAGAGGCGGTAAGGAGATGGCTTGCAGGCAGGCACGGGATTAACCCGGATATAATGGCCATCAAGGGATGGGGTGAAGCCAGGCCCGTCGCACCGAACACCAATCCGGACGGCAGCGACAATCCGGCAGGCAGGGCGCTTAACAGGAGGGTAGTGATTACCATTCCCACTGCAGGGTCAAAGGACAGGCCGAAGACGCCCTGATATTGAAGAAAGAGCATTATGCATCTTGAGGCAACCCCGATTCCAGATGCATGATACCGGATACTTTATAACCCGCTATCCAAGGGATGCAGTCAGGAAGTTAAACAGAATCATTCGGCCAGCATTGCCTTAGGCTTACATAAACCGTTTCTTTCCCAGGGCCATCCGCTGAAATCGTTTATCCTGCTCCATGACATGAAAGAGCCTTCCCGGTTCTCCCCGGGGAAACCGGGTGGCTGGTATTAACCATGACCATTATCAACGGTATCTCCCAGGATAGAAGAAAGGTTTTTTGAGATACCCGGAAGTTTTTCAGATGATATGGAAGATATTGCTTTATGGCCTGGCAGGGTACGTCATCTTTTTATCAGCCATTTTTATATTCCAGCGGAAGCTGCTCTATCTGCCGGAAAAATTCCAGCTGCCGGAAACGCTGGCACTTGAAGAAGGCCTGCTCTACTGGCCACGGTCCAAAAATTTTCGGGGGTTTATAGGACGACCTGAACCGGTTGAAGCAAAGGGAACGGTCATAGTGTTTCATGGCAATGCAGGTGCCGCATATCATCGCAGCTTCTATGTCAAGGCCCTTGCCGCTCGAAATTTGCGGGTCATTTTGGCTGAATATCCAGGTTATGGCGGCCGGGCCGGGAAACCGGGTGAAGATGTACTGGTAAGGGATGCCATTGAAACCTTGAGGCTTGCTTACCGGGAATACGGGGCTCCCCTGTTCGTCTGGGGCGAGTCACTGGGGGCCGGGGTGGCCTGCAGCGCCGTCAGTAAAACATCCATCCCTGTAGAAGGCCTGGTCCTGTTCCTGCCTTGGGATTCCCTGCCTGATTTGGCTCAGACGCACTACTGGTACCTTCCGGCACGATGGATGGTGCTGGACAGATACAATAATGTGGACAATCTAAGGTCCTTTGCAGGGAAGGTCGCGGTCATACTCGCTGAAGATGACGAGGTCATCCCGGTGCAACACGGCAAAAGGCTGTATGATTCCATCACCACGAAGAAGAAACTCTGGTTGTTCAAAGGGGCAAGGCATAATGATATGCCGGTTGGAGCAGGGTTGGCCTGGTGGGAGGAGGTGGTGGAATTCATTTCCAGTTAGGCCAGCCGTAACGGAGCCGGCCTTTGCAGGCAGACAAGGCCATTTCTTTGCTGACGGTACGGGATTGGGACAAACCCAAAGAAAAAAGGCCACGACCTTGGCCGTAACCCCTTGATTTTCCTGGTGCCGAGGGGCGGAATCGAACCACCGACACGGGGATTTTCAGTCCCCTGCTCTACCGACTGAGCTACCTCGGCATTTCCAGTGTGAGTCTGGCAATTATTATTACCAGGGAACGGTTTGTCAAGGGAATTAACGGGGGATAATGGAACTTGTTTTTCAAGGGGAGCCAGCTGCACCTATATCTGCCGTGATTTCCCTTAGTTCCCTGAGATTGAGAGCATCTTCCGGGATCTGCGCCAGGAGCTTTTTTGCAGTTTTCGTGTCATTTTCCAGCAGGTAGAAACCCCTTGCCAGCAGGCCCAGGCACAGGGGATCGTTCTTTTTAAGGTCCAGGCACCTGGTCAGTATCCTTTTGGCCTCGTGCCAGTCCCCGGTTTCAAGGGCGGCGCGCCCGAAGGTCCTGAGCAGGGGAACGGGCAGTGTTTCGTGCCGGGACATTTCTGCCCAGAGGGCATTTATCTTTTTCACCTTTTTTTGCCTGAGCCAGCAGGTGACCAGCCTCAGAAGGACGGCATGGTTTCGAGGGTCCATGCCATATGCCTTATCTGCCTCTTTTTCTGCCTCTTCCAGGTTTCCCGTGTCCAGGTTGACTCCCGAAAGGTTGTAAAGCGCCATGAAATTATCAGGCCTTGACGCCAGTACCTCCTGGAAGCAGGTCCTGGCCTGCTTGAAGCGCCTGAGATCGGCAAGGCAGACCCCCAGGCTGTTCAGGAGGTTTGTGTCACCAGGTTTGAGCCTTAGGCCCCTGCGATAGGCCGAGCAGGCTCCCCTGACGTCTCCCCATGAAACCAGCAGGTCACCTTGAACGTTCAGTGTGACATGGTCAAATACCGCCATGTTTCCTATGCCCAGAAGCTCGGCATGAATCAGGGCAAGCAGGGATGCATAGGGGAGAGATGACGGAGAAATTCCAGGTTGGGCTGCCCAGGCAAAACCGGCTGTTACCCTGGCGCCTGTTTTCTTCTGGATCCCCCTAAAGATATCCCGGGCAAGCCCCTGTAGGCCGGTTTTGCCTTTTCCGGCCTTATGCCCCTTGAAGTGGAGTACCAGGCACCTGTTTCCTGCCTCAAGGACCTGGCAGTTTGAAACGTGCTGCCTGCAGAACTCACCTATCTTGTGCCCTGAGGCCAGGGATTCGAAACGGACCATCATGCAGCATGAGCTTCTGGATGCCCTGAATCCGCCTTCCCTGAACACGGGGCTTGCGAGGTCTGCGCCGGTTTTTTCAAGGATTTCATGAAGCATGGACGGGGCAAGGACCGCGGTGCCCAGTCCCCGGGCAACGTGCTGGGTATGTAGAATTTGATCCATTTCGCCGGAAAGCACGTGCCCTATCAGGGCCTTGAAGCTTTGCCTGGACCTGGAAAGAAGCAGGGCGGCCTGCCGTATTCCAGCAGAGAGCTGGTTGGCATCCCGGCTGTCCAGCGTGAACCAGAGCGTGGAACAGCTTCGGCCAGCCGGTTCCACCCGGCATCCGCGGAAGGCTTGGCGGATTATCTCAATGCCCCTTTTAAGGGTGGGAGTGGTCCTGTGAAAGGAAAGCTGGAGCAAGTATAAGGATCTGGTGCCCCTGTCCCGCTTTATGTCCGAAATGTAGGCCGGGGGCAACTCGCCGGCGGACATGGTCCTTGAGATCTTTGAAAGTAGCAGCCGGTCATGGATGACAGCTGCCACGAGCTGAAGAGTGCGGGTGGCCTCACCGGGAGCAATGTCCTTTGGGACCCCGGAAAACTCATAAAGTCCCAGGGGCCTGCTCCTGTCTTCTCCAAAAATGGGCACAAGTGCCTTCTGGCCCACCCTGTCCCAGAACCCGAGCCCTGCAACCAAGCGCTTTTCCGCCCTTTCCTTCTGCCTGGCAGACATGCGGATTTCTTCGAGTATGCCCACCAGGCCGCCTTTTCCCCGGTAGGGGTGGAAGACAGCCTGGTTGAAGCCCAGGATTCCTTTCAGGCCGTTGATTATTTCCGGCCCGAGCCTTGGCGGATCGGTAATTTCAAGCCTTATTCCCAGGGGATGCATGCTGGCTGATAACCTTCGGGTAAGCTGTTTATTCCAGGCCGAGGGAGCTGGCAGCCTGCCTGATGCACCGGGCAAGCACCTGGAACTGGTCTTCCTTGATGGTCCGAACGTCCAGGAGGATGGTATCGTCTTCGATCCTGACTATGACCGGAGGCTCTCCAAGCCTGAGCCTTCTTTCCATGGCTGCCGTAACGGATTGTCCGCTCCCGGTGCTTTCGGAAAACCTTAAAGTCACGGCAGTGGATTTAAGGTTCTGCAGGGGAAGGGCTCCACCTCCCACCCTGGAAACGGTTTCCGTGGTGCCGACCTGGATGGTTTTAAGCCCCTGGGCCTTTATGGCTTCAAGCAGCGTGTTTGCCCTTTGCCTGGTTTCTTCCCGGGGCATGGTGAGCATTTTAAGGGTAGGTATCCTGGCAAGGGCCTTTTCTGGTTCCCTGTAAAGCCTCAGGGTGCCTTCCAGGGCAGCAAGTGTCAGCTTGTCAATGCGCACGGCCCTGTTGATGGGATTCTTTTTTATCCTGTCCACGAATCTTTTTTTGCCCACGATGATTCCCGCCTGGGGCCCTCCAAGCATCTTGTCTCCACTGAAGGAGACAAGGTCGGCCCCGGCTTTCAGGGACTCCTGGACCGTGGGCTCGTGGACGAACCCGTAGGGCCTGAGATCTATAAGGTTGCCGCTTCCCAGGTCTTCTATCACGGGAAGCCCGTGTTTTTCTCCCAGTGCCTTGAGATCTCCCATGGAGACGGAAAGGGTGAAGCCCACTATGGCGAAATTGCTCTGGTGGACCTTCATCAGAAGGGCCGTGTTTTCGCCGATGGCCCTTTCGTAATCGGCAAGGTGGGTCCGGTTCGTGGCCCCGACTTCCCTGAGTATTGCCCCGCTTCTTGCCATGACGTCCGGGATCCGGAATGAGCCGCCGATCTCCACGAGCTCTCCCCTGGACACGATCACCTCCCTGCCCTTTGCAAGGGTTTCAAGGGTTATGAGTACGGCAGCGGCGTTATTGTTCACGACCAGGGCTGCTTCGGCGCCGGTGAGCTCGCAAAGGATTTCCTCAACGTGGCTGTAGCGGCTCCCCCGCCTGCCCCTTTCGAGGTCGTATTCCAGGTTTGAATAGTTCACTGCAACCTGGAACATGGAGTCAAAGAGTTCCTCCGGCAGGAGGGACCTTCCCAGGTTGGTATGGACCACCACCCCTGTGGCATTTATCAATGGTTTGAGGGAAGGCTCCAGGGCCTTTTCAAGTTCCTCCTGGATGCGCGCCTTTACCGCCTCGAAAGACAGGCTTGACGGGTCTGGCAGGGTTCCGGAAAGTATGGATTGTCTTATGTCGTCCAGGACCCGCCGGCTGATCTTCAATTTCAGCCCGGGCGGGATGCCGCCTGGAAGATTCTGGAGTAATCTGTCTGTCTTTGGGATTAACTTCAGCAGCTCCTTTATATCTTGAGAGGCATTCATGTTGAAAATTTATCTCCTTTGGCCTGGAAAAACTAAGGAAAAATGGTTGCAGGACGGCTTGGGCTTTTATCTTAAGAAATTGGGCAATTACTATCAAGTAAAAGTGATACAGGCAAAGGCGGCCAAGGGTCCGGGAAAAATAAGGAAAGAACTACTGGAAAAAGAGGCGTCCTTCCTGAAAAAGGCATTGCCGCAAAGGGGGTTCAGGGTGGCACTGGACCCCGGGGGCAGAGGCCTTTCTTCTGAAGAGCTGGCGGGGCTGATGAAAAGAAAGGAGGAAGCGGGAGAGCGGGAGCTCACGTTTATCGTGGGAGGGGCTTACGGGCTGGCGCCATCCTTCCTTGATGAATGCAACTTCACGCTGAGCCTTTCCAGGATGACCTTTACCCATGACATGTCGCGCCTGATCCTCGTGGAACAGCTTTACAGGGCCGCTTCAATCAACGCAGGCAGCCCCTATCACCACTGATCAGTCCACTGACTCAACCGATGAGACCTCGGGTATCTCGCTTTTCAGGTAGCGCTCTATGCCAGCCTTGAGCGTCATCTGGCTCATGGGGCAACCCTTGCATGCACCGGTGAGCCTTACGTTCACCACCCCGGTTTCCTCGTCTATGTCAACGAGCTCCACGTCTCCTCCGTCCTGCTGTAGCATCGGTCTTACCTGGTCCAGGGCCTTTTGTACCTTTTCCTTCATTATTGGCGATTCTCCTGTGATATCTTCTGAATTTTTTGGAAAATGGAGAAGATCTAAATACCCCTTCCATGCGGATATGTCAAAGGGCGTCACTTTTGAACAGGCGGGAAAACCGCTGGGCCTGTTCCTTTACGCTGGCTGCCTTCCAGAGACTGCTTATCACCGCAACCATGTCAGCTCCGGCATCCACGGCAAGTTTTGCATTTTCGGGAGTTATTCCGCCAATGCCGCAAACCGGTATTTTGAGCCTCATTTTCGCATTTTGCACCAGGGAAAGAGGGGCCTTTACTGCTCCCGGTTTTGTTGGAGAAGGAAAAAGGGAACCAAATGCCACGTAGTCTGCCCCCCTTCGCTCCATCTCTACAGCCCTTTCGATGCTGTTGTAGCATGAGACGCCTATTATTCCCCCGGGAAGCAGTTTCCTGGCAGTGGAGATGTCCGTATCGTCCTTTCCGATATGGACACCGTGGGCTCCTATTCCAGCGGCAAGTTCCGGCCTGTCATTTACCATGAAAATGGCATCCATTTCCCTGCAGAGGAGGCACAGTTTTTCTGCCAGGTCCTTCAGTTCCCTGTCCGTCTTTTCCTTGTCGCGAAGCTGTATGATCTTCGCACCCCCGGTTATGGCAAATCTGACCAAGTCCAAGATTGATTCTTTCGGTGTCAGTTTTGAATCTGTTATGGCATAAAGCCCTTTAAGTAGTATCATTGCATTCTGGTTCAACTTTCGCAGTTGTGTGTATAGTTTAATTTAAAAATTTCGAGTTGGCCACGGACACTCATGGACCTGCCTGGACTAATGCTTTTATTCATGCCCAGCCGGACAGGAATAAATCCCCGGATGCCTTCATGGAAATAACAGACAACAAAGGAACAGATGTTCGCGGGGGGGCAATGTGGGTCCATGCCTAAAAGGCATTAAATTATGCGTCCATCTAAAAAAAGATAAATTTCATCTTTTTATTTGACAGGACAGTCCGTGTCCTGTATCTTTAATTAAGAATGATTACTATTTAAGAAAATGGTCTTGCGTATCCTAAGCAGTGAAAAGACATGAATAAAAAGACAACGCTTGATGAATTGAGGGAGATATGCAGGAAGGCGGGCATAAAACTTACCCCTCAGCGGCTGGAAATCTTCGAGGCCATTTCTGGTGCCAAGGATCACCCGTCAGCCGAGGCGCTTTATGAGAAACTCAAAAAGCGCATGCCTACGATTTCTCTTGATACCATCTACCGCACGCTGAATACCTTTGAAAAGCTGGGGATTATAAAAAGGGTCCACCTGCTCAATGACCAAGCCAGGTTTGATCCTGATATGAAGGTGCACCACCATTTTATATGTACCAAGTGCAAGAAGATCATCGATTTTGAGTGGGTGGGTTTTGACTCAATGGGGTTCCCCGAAGGCGTTGAAGATTTTGGTGAAATTTTCGGCCGGCAGGTGGAGCTCAGGGGGATATGCAGGGATTGCCTTAAAAAAGAAGAGCGAAAATAATAAGGAAAAAATTTTTTGACATTTAATAAGAATTATTCTTAAATAAGATAAAGTCAAAAAACTGAACGATGCGAAACCATTTGCTGGTTATACATGTCAGGGCTTGGACTGCGTCATCCAGGCATGCAGCAGGAATAGCACTGTTCACGAAAAATCCATCATGACAGGAGGAGTATTTGCAATGAAAAAACTTGGATTTGCGCTGGTTATTGGGGTCTTGGCAGCAGGCCTTTTGACATCTCTGGCCTTTGGCCTCCAGAAGCCCCCACTCGGGCTTCCCGCGGTGCCGGTGCCAGAGGACAATGCTCAGACCCCTGAAAAGGTGGCCCTGGGCAAGAAGCTGTTTATGGACAAGCGCTTTAGTGCCGATGGCACCGTGAGTTGTTCCACGTGCCACACTCCTGAAAAGGCATTTGCCGACGGTCTTCCAGTTGCCGTTGGCATAAAGGGCCTCAAGGGTACCAGAAATTCTCCCACGGTGATAAATGCAGCCTATTATACAGCCCAGTTCTGGGATGGCAGGGTGACATCCCTTGAAGAACAGGCAAAGGGGCCCTTTCTTAACCCGGTGGAACATGGACTCCGGGATTTCAAGCCCATTCTTGAAATAATCAGAAAGGATCCCAGGTACCCCGGGATGTTCAAAAAGGCCTTCGGGTTGGAGCCGGCACAGATAACCATAGATCACGTTGTCAGGGCCATTGCAGCTTTTGAACGGACCGTTGTCTCGGGAGATTCTCCCTTTGACCGCTATATGTTCGGCGGCCAGAAGGATGCAATGTCGGAAGCGGCAATCCGGGGCCTGCAGATTTACCGCACAAAGGGCAGGTGCCAGGACTGTCATACCATAGAACAGACGAGCGCGATATTTACCGACAACAAGTATCACAATCTGGGAGTGGGCTTTTCTGTAATAGAGCCAGATCTTTTTGATCTGGTCGGAAAGGTCAAAAAGGCCAGGAAATCCGGCCAGGCCCTTGATGATTCCGTGCTAAGCAGCAAACAGCTGTCAGAGCTGGGCCGTTTCGTGGTCACCCTGGACCTGGACGACATCGGCCGTTTCAAGACCCCTACCCTCAGAAATGTTGCGGTTACCGGGCCCTACATGCACGACGGGAGTATCGAGACCCTGGAGGAGGTGATTGAACTTTATGACCAGGGTGGAGAGGACAATCCCATGCTTGACAGCGGAATCCGGCCCCTCAGGCTGACAGACCGGGAAAAGGCAGATCTCCTGGAGTTTCTGAAGGCGCTTACGAGTCCTGAGTACGGCAAGGGAAGTTCCAGGTAGCCTGTTCCGGATCCGGGTGCCAGCCTGGCTGGAGGCCTGCAGGTACACCCATGGGTTCGGACCAGGTTATCACGAAAAATCAAGGAGGAAGCAATTATGAGCAGGAAGATAACCCGAAGAAATTTTTTGAAAAAGAGTGCTGCCGCAGCTGCGGCTGCCTCCTTACCGTTAAGCCTGGTGGAATTTTCCTGGGGCAGTGGCGATGACAGGAATTTCACCTTTGCATACATATCGGACTCTCACCTTACACATATAAAGGGGACGGAGTTTGTCAGGAATTTTGACAGGGGTCTGAAGAAGGCCATAACCGAGTGCAATTTCATGTCTCCCGGGCCGGATTTCGTGGTCTACGGTGGAGATCTTGCCCAGCTCGGAAAGAAAGAAGAGCTCGACCACGGCCTGGAAATAATGTCCAGGCTGAGGCATCCAGTCAAATGGGTCATAGGAGAACATGATTACTACCTGGACATGGGCAGATACTGGCAGAACGAGATGGGGAAGCTCAATTACAGTTTTGACCACAAGGGAGTCCATTTCCTGGTTCTTAACAGCATCCTTACCCATGACAGCTGGATAAAGAAGTGGAAGACGCCCCAGGAGCGAATGGGCAACATGGCAAGGCTGGACAATCCAAACGGCTCGCCCTTCATGGTGGGAGACCACCAGATCGAGTGGATGAAGCTTGACCTTGCAAAGGTATCCAGGCACACTCCAATAGTGGTAATGTCACATTCGCCACTGTACAAGATATTCAAGCCCTGGAACTTCTGGACCGACGATGCCGAGAAGGTGCAGGCAGTGTTAAAACCCTTCGATAAAGTCACCGTGTTGCACGGTCATGTGCACCAGATCATGTATAACCAGATCGGCAACATAACTTTTCAGGCCATGATGTCCACGTCCTGGCCCTGGCCCTATCCGGTAAGTTATGACAAGAAGGAAAACCAGGTCTCCAAGCTCACGGTGATGATGAACCGGGCGGATCCTTTCCACGAAAGGGATGCAACAGGCTGGTCAATCCTTGACCTGGAAAGTGGAAGGGTAACCAACCATTACAGGCTGTGGGAAAACAGGGACAGGGTTCTGAAATACGATGAAAAACTGGGATATCCGGTGGATACCCGGTACCAGGCCCCGGCCAACAGGATACCTCCCCAGGAACACTATTAACAAGGAAGGAGACAAGGAAGATGGTTAAAAACCTGAGAAATATTATTTTAATGGTGGTCTTTTGTGCCATGGCGGCCTCTGCCACGCTTTTTGCCGACGAGTTCAACAAGAAGGACCTTGAAAAATGGAACAAGGAATTCATGACCGTGGTCAAAAAGGGAGAGGCCCTGTTTCACAGCGGCCTTGGCACCAATACGGTTTCATGTGACATGTGCCATCCAAACGGCAGCAACACGCATCCGGAAACATATCCAAAATTCCAAAAACAGATGGGCAAGGTGGTGGCCCTGAGAGACATGATAAACTGGTGCATCCAGAATCCCCTGGAAGGCGAGCCCCTTGCACTGGATGATCCGAAGATGATAGCCCTTGAGGCCTATATAACTTATGAAAGGGAGGGAAAACCCTTGGCGCCGGGGAAACACTGATAAAGAATTGAAGAGAAATAAAAAGAATAGCTCGGGAGCCCCTGTAACCACAGGTTCAGGGGTTTTTCAATTGCTGGTAACGGGCCTGTGGGGAATTGGCGGCCCTGAAAGAACGAATCAATGACATCCTGCCTCCAAGATTTGGGGGACGAGGATATCACTCCCCGGTTGAAGGCCGGTATAATCGGGCAATAGCCCTCGGGAAATGTCATGGATGAAACGGCGGCCTATGATTTTTTCATGAGCTCTGGGACCCTTAGCGGAGGCTGAAGGCAGAGAGGACCACCTTGGCCAGGCTTTTGGGCGAGGTCGGCTTTGATCCGGCCAGGAAATACTTTGCCTATGGCAGGTACCCCATGACAGAGATTGGCTTTTTCCCGGGATTTGCCGATATAAGCCCATTCTCGATGGCCTTCAGAAAAATGGGTCGGTGTTTCCTCGAGAAAGTTTTTAACAAACTGGTTTATCCCCGGCCACCTTATGGTCATTCGGAACGAGTCCAAATATCCGGTCAAAAAAGTGAGGCCAGTCGTACCCCTTTGGCCTTCTGTAAAAGAAGCATGGGATATGAGAACGGGCCAGGGCAAAGCTGCCGAAACCTCCATTTAGCTGGCATAACCGTAGACCTTCTGTTGATATTTTAAAATTTTTGGTAGCCCAAGGATAGGTGGCAGGGGGGCCGGAGCCGGGAAAGCAGGCCCAAGGGTTTCTATGGGAAACCCTCCAAGGCCGCTCGCTAAAAGGAGGTTTCGGGCGGTCCGCTTAGTCCAAGAATCTCTAGGGCTTATTCCCAACGTCTGCCTCAAAGCCATTTTAAATAGAAGTTGAAACATCCGGCAACTGGGGATCGGTGTTTTTTGCCGATTTCGCATGGCCGTGCCCATTTTTTCATCTTTCAGGAATGATAGCGTAAGTTTTTCCGTAGAGAGTCATTTAGGGAAAACGTTCACAATAAAGACTCGTTCCAGGAAAAGTTTTCCTTCAGAGAACAATTTCTCCATTGACACCCCGTTTTTGTTTATTCCAGGGTTTTTGCCAGGTTTTTTATTAAAAAAACGTTTTCCAGTGGTATGCTTTATGCTAGCGTTTTCCTTAAAAGCTTTTAAGGGAAGGTTGTTTTTTGTGCGAGGGTAAATGGTGAGAAGGAAGAATCTGGTGATCTGGTGGGCTTTTAGCACACCCGACCCTAATCGCTGAAAAGCGATTTCCTATCGCCCACTCCATCTCCAGTTCCTATCACCTTTACAGCCGGCCGGTACAGGAAGAAGACAGCGATGCGGTTCGTGCCTGGAAGGAAAAATCACCAGGGCAGCAGGATATTGATGCGGACGCAGTGATGTCGCGGCTGTACGGCCGCCTTGAAGGCTTTGAAAAGAGCGTTAACGCGGTCGAATCCGGCGTGAGGGATGGACTCGTCAAAGTGCTTCGGGAGATGCTTTCAAAAGAAAGGAAAAAATCTCGTCCTCAAAAAGAGAATCACTGCCTTGAGCCGCAGGTGCAGGATCCTTGAAAAGAGGTTGAAACCAGCTAGGGAGGCGGTAACTTAGGGCAGAGAGCCGGCAGCAGAAAAGAAAAAGAAGGAAAGGAATTTCCGGGAGGTGTTCAGTGGTAAAAAGTAGGTCGTCCAGGACTGTTCTGGTGATCTTCTTGCTGGTCCTTACTGCTTGGGGATGTACCAGTAAGAAGGAAAAGGTGGAAAATTTTATCTCCAGGGGGGATGCCCTCATGCAGCAGGGAGACCCGGTACGGGCCGTCCTTGAATACAAGAATGCCCTGCAGCTTGATCCCAGGAATGCCCGCGCAGCCCTTCTTATCGGTCGGGCTTACCTCGCGGAGAAGAAGTATAAGAATGCTTTCGCCGCCTTCAGCAGGGCGGTAAGTATTGATCCCGGTTTCGATCAGGCCAGGCTTGAGAAGGCTTCTCTCCTGATAGCCGCAAGGCAGGGCGAGAAGGCCCTGAAAGAGATTGAAAAGATCAAGAGCCCGGAAAAACTGGAACCGAGAGTCAGTATTCTCAAGGCAAAGGCAATGATAATATCGAAAAGATATGCCGATGCTGTAGATCTTTTATCCGGCAAGGATGGAAAGACCGCGGATGTGCCCATGCTTTTGAGCATCTGTTACAGGGAAACCGGTCGGCACGAAGAGATGAAGGAGGCTGTCAGAAAATGGCGGAGCCTCGATCCAAAGGGGCCGGGTTCCTACCTGTTTATGGCACAGTATTATGCGCAGACAGGAGACAAGGAGGGGGTCTCCCGGCAGCTTTCTGAAATGGTGAAGGCCAAGCCTTCGGATGCCGGTCTGAAGCTCGTGCAGGCCTCTTTGCTGGAACGCATCGGCATGGTGAAAGAGGCTGAAGCGGTATATGAAAAATTGCCGTCCCAGCCCAGGATGATGAGGGCCAGGGCGGATTTTTACCTCAGACACCGCAGGGCCCAAGACGCAGAGGCGGTATTGAAGGAAATCCTTGAGAAGAATCCAGGTGATATCGACTCGGCATTAGATCTGTCCCGCGTGCTAGCCGTCAGGGGCAGGATTGACGAGGCTTACCATGTCCTTGACAGGATCAAACAGCAGGATCTTGCCATGCGCGACTGGGAAAGGGTGCTCCTGGCCAGGGCCGGGCTCAAGGCAGCAGAGGGCAGATTCGAGGAAGCCCGCAGCCTCTGCAGGGAGATATTGAAAAAGGATCAAGGCATGGCAGAGGCGCACCTTCTTCTCGGCAGGATCCTGCTGGCCGGAGGGAAGCTCGACAAGGCGGAGGTCCATCTGAACCAGGCGGCAGCGGCATCTCCCGGGAATGCGGAGGCACAGATACTTCTCGCAAGGTGTCAGCTTCTGAACAAGAAGCCGTCAATGGCAGGAGATACCCTGAAGAATGCCCTTAAGAGAAATCCGGCCAGTGAAAAGATTCGTATGAGCCTGGTGCGTTACAACCTTATGAAAAAAGATTATGCATCAGCCATGGAGGTCCTGAAAGAGGGTCTTGACGTAAACAAGAAAGACCTCCTGTTCCTGAAGGTTGCAGGCGAGATCGAGGCCATGAGGAAAAGATATCCCGAGGCCCAGGAATATTTTCAGCGAATCTTGAAACTCCAGCCTGACAGCCCAACCGGGCCAATGGAAATGGGCAGGCTGATGCTTGTCCGGAATAGGCAGGATGAGGCCATTAAGTGGTTTCGCCGGGCATACCGCGCAAAGGGAGGATGGAAAACAGCTGTTCCAGCCCTTGTGGAGACCTATATCCGAAGTAAAGATGTTGACTCGGCCCTGGAGCTGGTAAGAAAGGAGGTGGAAAAGAGGCCGGAGGCAGCGCTCATGCAGTATCTTCTCGGCAGGCTTCTTGCGATGAAGGGCGAGATGAATGAGGCGGAAATGGCCTATTCAAGGGCGATAGAATCAGCGCCGAGGTGGCCGCAGCCCTATCAGGGCCTGGCAAGCCTCTACGTCCAGCAGAACAAGATAGCCGAAGCTGTTTCAAGGATGGAGAGGCTCTACAGGGAGTCTCCATCCTTCTCCGCAGGAATGAGTTTGGCCATACTTTACGAATACAACGACGATTATAAGCAGGCTGTCGAAACTTACAAGTCGCTTCTCAAAAGATTCGGCAGTTCCCCGGTTGTCCGCAATAATGTGGCCTATCTCTACGCTGAACATTCCAAAGACAAGAAAGAGCTTGAAGCCGCCAGGAACATGATCCAGGAGGTGCTTGCCAGGCACCCTGGGGATGCGAATTTTCTCGATACGGCCGGCTGGATCGAATACAGGCTTGGAAGGGTGGATGCCGCCTGGGCTTACCTTCAGGATGCTGTCAGCAAGGCGCCGGACACGGGCATCATCCAGCTCCACTGCGCTGTTGTATCTCGTGATCTTGGCCATGAAGAGGAGGCAGATGCCTACCTTGAAAAGGCCCTGCGCCAGAAGCTTGATCCCCAGGCCAGAAAGCAGGCCATGGCCTTGAAAAGGAAATGGGAATAAAAATGGATTTATGCAGGTATGCGCCTGCAATACACTTGCGGTAGTAAAAAAAAGGCTCCGGAAATAATAGACCGGAGCCCTTTTTTACGGGTTATTTATAGAAAGATGGTTTTTTACCTGCTGTTCTTCCTGCGGCTTCCAAGGGCCACAAGCCCTATAAGGCCGGAAAGAAGAAGAGCGGAAGATCCGGGGATGGGCACAGCATTCAGGTCCACTCCTATGACGTTGCCCCCGCCTGTTTGGCTGGTGAAATAATAGGTTGTCGGGCTTCCTGTAATATCAAAGTCTGTTTCATAGCTCCCTGATGGTGATGGGGACAGAAAATAAAAGCTGAATTCCCCGGTAGCTCCGATATTGATGGAACTTCCCGCATCAACGCCTTGAGTGACCGCCAGGATATAATCGCTTCCGCTTTGCGAGATAGTGAACTTGGATTCCTCGAGAGACGTTGTACCGGGGCCAAGGAGCAAATTCAGGCCGCTGCTGGGATTTGCCCCGTAATCAAAGACCCCGAAGTACCAGCCGCTGCTCAAAGAGCTGATTTGAATGGCGTTAGAATCTCCATCAGTGCTCAGGAAATGATTTTCGATCGCTGCCCGTGCTGTCCCAAGGAAACCAAGCAGCAGTAAAAATACAACAGCCAAGCTCGCAGCAATATGTTGTTTATTCATTTCTACCTCTCCTTCTCCAACCTGATTTATAACTTTGGGTTTAAACGGTACCCACTTACAATGCTACATATGCCCTTAGCGTATTTTTTTCACTTTGTCAATTAAAAATGTGACGGCCCCAGGGCTATCTCCTGCGAATGCTGCTGAAACACCTCTTCCACTTTTCTGTGTTTGAATGCCAGGATCGTTTGCGGGACCATCTCTTCGATCTTCGGGCGGTTGTTATGTTTGGTCCAGATCCTGCCCATCGCGTACGGGTTGGAGATAAGATCCGCCTCGAAAGTGGTGATATGGAGATGATTGGCGAAAATGTCAAGAGGTTAAAGAAAAAGGCATATATGTTCAGTCATTATTTCCAGCACTGTATGATTTCCAGCACCAGCCTGCATGAATCCACCATGTCGGAAAGCCTGATGAATTCCTCCGTGGTGTGCACCTTCTGCATGCCTATGCCCAGTATAACTGTAGCAAGGCCCTTCCTGTTGAAGATGTTGGCATCGCTGCCGCCGCCGGTCTTTTCAAGGCGGAGGTTTCGTTCCAGTCTTTCCCCGGCCCTCAGTACCGTGGCAACCACCGGGTTATCAGGCGGGACGTTCATGAGGGGGTAATCATCCTGAACAGTGCTGGTAACAAAGGCCCCGTTCTCCGGGCCTGTTTTCTCTCCGGGACGGAATGCTTCTGCAGCACTGTAGAAACAGCCTATCAGCTCGTCCTGAATTTTCTTCAGCCGGTTTTCATCGTGGCTTCGGACCTCTCCCTCCACCACGACCAGGTCGGGAATGATGTTTGTGGCAGTGCCTCCCTGTATGATGCCTATGTTACAGGTGGTATCCTGGTCTATCCGCCCCTGGGGGGCCCTGGAGATGGCGTCTGCAGCCATTTTGATGGCGCTTATGCCCTTTTCGGGGTTGATGCCGGCGTGAGCCGAGCGTCCGTGTACTTCTATGGTGAATCTAACTGCCGCAGGTGCCCTGTTGATTACAGCATCCGGGTCAGTGGAATCAAGGGCGTAACCGTAGCGGGAATTCAGGATGGAAGTGTCCAGGGCCTTGGCACCGAGAAGCCCGATCTCCTCGCAGGTGGTGAAGACCATCTCGATGGGCCCGAAGTCCAGCCGGTTTTCCCGGATGCAGCTGGCTGCCTCGAGGAGTATGGCAATGGCGGCCTTGTCGTCTCCGCCGAGCACCGTGGTCCCGTCGCTCCGGAATACGCCGCCGGAAAATACCGGTTTTATGCCGGTGCCAGGCTCCACCGTGTCCATGTGGGCGTTGAAAAAAACAGGCGGCCGGTCCTTGTTCCCCTTTATTTTCACCACCAGGTTCCCGGTTTCAGAGCCCGTCTCCATGGCCGAGCCGTCCTCTGTAACAACGGCTCCCGGGAAATCCCTGAACCAGTCCTTGAGCCACCTGGCCACCCTTCCCTCGTGCCTGGAAGGGCTGTCAATGCTCACCAGGTTCAGAAACGTATCGGCAAGCCTGTCACTGTTTATTCTTATCTTATCCATCCTTGCGTTTTCCCCTGCGGCCTTTTTTGCCGGGTCTTTCCAGCAAAACCATCTCAAGTACCTGGTCCATGTTCGTCACCGGTTTGAATTCCAGTTTGCGCCTTATCTTTTCCGGTATCTCCTCGAGGTCCTTGGTGTTTTTTTCCGGTATGATAACATATGGAATCTTTTCCCTCAGGGCCGCAATGGCCTTTTCCTTCAAGCCCCCTATGGGCAGCACCCTTCCCGTGAGGGTTATTTCCCCGGTCATGGCGTAATCCTTGTTCACCGGGCGTTCCAGAAGGGCGGAAACCAGGGCCGCGGTCATGGTTATGCCGGCAGAGGGCCCGTCCTTGGGTATGGCGCCGGACGGCACGTGAATGTGGAGGTCGGTTTCGTCAAACTGTTTTGGTTTCAGGCCGAGTTTCTTTGCCTTTGCCCTGGCCCAGCTGAGGGCGGCCTGGGCAGATTCCTTCATGACATCTCCCAGCAGCCCGGTGAGCATGAGATTGCCCTTGCCGGGCATGGCCTGGACCTCTATCCTCATGACCTCCCCGCCATACGCAGTCCATGCTAGCCCGGTCGCCACGCCCACCTGGCTTTCTTCCTTTATGAAATCGGAAATGAACCTGGGAGGCCCCAGGTACTTGTGAAGATTTCCTGCCGTGATTTTGAAAGGGCCCTTATCTCCTTCGGCAACCCTGCAGGCGATCTTTCTGCATATAGCGCCAATCTGCCTTTCGAGTTCCCTCAGCCCCGCTTCTTCCGTGTATTCGGAGATTATGAGGTCCAGGGCGTTGGCGGATATCTCAAGCTGTCCGATCTTGAGCCCGTTTTCCTTTATCTGCCTGGGGATGAGATATTTTTGGGCAATGGCCTTCTTCTCTTCGCTGGTGTAGCCGGAAAGCCTCAGCACCTCCAGCCTGTCCAGAAGGGCAGAGGGGATGGTGTCGAGGATGTTCGCCGTGAGGATGAAGAGCACCTTTGAAAGGTCAAAGGGGATCTCCAGGTAGTGATCGGAAAAGGCATTGTTCTGTTCAGGGTCAAGTACCTCCAGCAGGGCCGCGGCAGGGTCTCCCCTGAAGTCTGCCCCGATCTTGTCCACCTCGTCCATCATGAAGACAGGGTTGTTCGTCCCTGCCCTCTTTATGCTCTGGATAATGCGGCCAGGCATTGCCCCCACGTAGGTGCGCCGGTGCCCCCTTATTTCCGCTTCGTCCCTGACGCCTCCCAGAGAGATACGCACGAACTCCCTGCCCAGGGCCCTGGCTATGGATTTTCCGAGGGAGGTCTTTCCAACACCGGGAGGCCCGACAAAACAGAGGATGGGGCCCTTGACTCCCCTGTTCAGCTTCCTGACAGCTATGTATTCTATGATGCGTTCCTTTATCTTTTCCAGGTCATAATGGTCTTCATCCAGGACCTTCCTGGCCCTCTTGATGTTCAGCTTGTCCCTGGATGATACCGACCACGGAAGCTCGGCAAGCCAGTCCAGGTAGGTCCTGACAATGGCTGCCTCCGAGGAATCGGGATGCATGAATTCAAGCCTCTTGAGCTGCTTGAAGGCCTCCTTCTCCGCCGACTCTGGCATGCGCGCATCCAGGATCTTTTCCCTGTATTCCTCGATCTCCTTCTGGCGCTCGTCTATTTCCCCGAGTTCCTTTTGTATGGCCCGGAGCTGCTCCCTGAGAAATATGTCCCTCTGGGTCCTGCCCATTTCCTCCCGCGCCTCGGACTGGATCTTGGCCTGAACCGACGAGACCTCGATCTCCCTGGTCAGGAGCTTGGAGATCTTCTCGAGCTTGGCCACAGGGTCCAGCATCTCCAGGAGTTCCTGGGCCTCTCCCGGCTGGAGTTTCAGGTTGGAGCCCACGATATCCCCCAGCCGCCCGGGTTCGTGGACGGTGCTGAGAACTGAACCAAGCTCGGGAGTATAGATGTTCTTGAGATTGAAGAGCTTCTCCGCCTGCTCCTTGACATGGCGCATCAGGGCCTCTATCTCCACCGTGGTCTTCACCTCGTGGTCTTCCAGGGGTTCTATCTTTACCTGGAAAAAGGGCCGGGTCTGCACGAATTCCAGTATCTTGCCCTTTAAGAGGGCCTGGGTCAGTATCTTCAGCCTTCCGTCAGGCAACTGGAGGGTGCGCATAACCGCTGCTATCACGCCGGTGCTGTAAAGGTCATCCGGCTCGGGATTTTCGACCCTGGCATCCTTCTGGGCCACCAGGAGCAGCAGACGGTCATTGGTAAGGGCCTCGTTCACCGCGGCAACCGAGGATTCCCTGCCCACGAACAGGGGAATGACCATGGAGGGAAATACTATCACGTCCCTGAGGGCCATGAGAGGCAGGACCTCAGGTATCTCGTAATGTTCCGGCATTTCTAGATCAAAAAGATCGGTAATAGAACTGTCAAACTTCATATTCAGTTTAGTACTCCTGTTTTCTGCAGGGAGCCTGCAAGATGGCATGCGATGAAGTGCCCCGGCGTCACCTCCCTAAGTGAAGGCCTGAGTTCCAGGCATTTCCCCTGTGCCCTGGGGCACCTGGACGCAAACACGCAGGCCGGGTTTTCACGGGTTTCTCCACCTTTTTCGCGTGCGGGCCGTCCCGGCTTTGACGTCCGTCCGGCACGGGTGTAAAGCCCGGGGTCCGGCACGGGCACGGCATCCAGGAGATATTCAGTATACGGATGATGGAGATTCCGCCCGGAACCCGGCTTTGAGCCCCCCAGGTCAAAGGCACGCCTTGGCATGATTTCCATTATGTTGCCCTTGTACATTACCGCGATCCTGTGGCTAATAAAACCCACCAGGGGAAGATCGTGTGAAATGAACAGGCACGAAATTCCCCGTGATTCATGGAGGTCCAGGAAGAGATTTATTATCTGAGCCTGAACCGAGACGTCCAGGGCTGAAGTGGGTTCATCCGCCACTATGACATCAGGCCTTGTGGCAAGTGCCCTTGCAATGCAGATGCGCTGTCGCTGGCCTCCGCTGAACTCGTGCGGATACCTGTCTTCTATGCCCGGTGTGTCGAGGCCGCTTATCTTCAGGAGCTTGCGGACCTCGTCTCTTAGGGCGGATTCGTCTACGAGCCTGTGGATCCGGAGGGGCTGGCTTATGGTCTGGAAAATGGTCTTCTTCGGATTCAGGGAAGAGAACGGATCCTGAAACACCATTTGAACCCTCTTCCTGAAGGACCTTAGTTCTTCACTTTTGTCCACCGGAATGGGCCGCCCTTCAAAAAGCACGCTCCCTTCCGAAGGTTTTTCCAGGCCGAGGACCAGGCGAGCCAGGGTGGATTTGCCACAACCGCTTTCCCCCACAAGGCCGAGGACCTCTTTCCTGTGGAGTCTGAGCCAGACCTTTTCAAGGGCCTTTATGGTCCGGATCTCTCCGGAAAAAAAGCCCTTTCTCACCCTGTAGAACTTGCTGGCACCGTTAAGCTCGTAGAGCACACCTTCCATCAGTATTTGAACAGCACCTTTCCCGTCATTTCGCCGGGTTTCGGAATGCCCATGATGGCAAGGATGGTGGGGGCAATGTCCGCAAGGATTCCCTCGTGCATTTCCGCATCGGTCCTGCTGTCGTCAACGAGGTAACAGGGCACCTTGTTCGTGGTGTGGGCCGTGGCGGGACTGCCGTCTGGCAGTTTCATGACCTCGGCATTTCCGTGGTCAGCCGTTATGATTACCGCGCCTCCAGAGGCCCTGAATTTTTCAGTGACCTTGCCCACGCATTCATCCACCACCTCGCACGCCTTTATGGCAGCCTCCAGGACGCCCGTGTGGCCAACCATGTCGCCATTGGCAAAGTTCACCACCACCAGGGAGTAAATACCCTTTTCAATGGCCTCCAGCAGGGCATTTGCAATCTGCCTGGCGCTCATTTCGGGCTTCAGATCGTAGGTGGGCACGTCCTTTGGAGACGGGATAAGTATCCGGTCTTCATTGGGGAAAGGTTCTTCCTCGCCCCCGTTGAAAAAGTAGGTGACATGGGCGTATTTTTCCGTTTCCGAGATCCTGAGCTGTTTAAGGCCGGCATTGCTCACCACTTCTCCCAGGATATTCTTGAGGTGGGCCGGGGGGAATGCCACGGGCAGATCAAAGGTCTCGTCATAGCGGGTCATGGTGACGTATATCGAAAGCCTCGGCCGGTCGGTTACATCAAAGAAGGTGAAGTCCTTTTCGGTAAGGGCCCTGGTAAGCTCTCTTGCCCTGTCCGCACGGAAATTGAAAAATATTACGGCATCTCCATCCCTGAGGGGACCCTTGCCGCCGGTTATCTTGCAGGTGTCGTTTTCTATCAGGACGGGCTTTATGAATTCGTCGGTTTCTCCAAGCTGGTAGGCATGCTCAACCGCCTGCACCGGGTCCTTTTCTATCCGGCCCCTGCCCCTTACCAGCATTTCATAGGCCTGTTCCACCCGGCTCCATCTCTTGTCCCTGTCCATGGCATAGTAACGGCCGCAAACAGAGGCAATGGTGCCTGCACCGAGCCGTTCCATTTCCTTCTGGAGTCTCCGGATATGTTCTGCACCGCTCTTTGGAGGGGTGTCCCGGCCGTCCATGAAGGCGTGTATGCAGGTCCTCTGGCCGATTCCGAATTCAGCAGCCATCTTTAGAAGTGCAAAGAGATGCTCCATCTGGCTGTGTACGCCGCCGTCTGATACCAGCCCCATGAGGTGCAGCCTTGCCCGGGAGGAGCCTTTCACACTTTCCATGGCGGAACGCAGGACCTCGTTCTGGAAAAAAGAGCCGTCTTTTATGGCCAGGTTTATCCTGGTCAGTTCCTGGTAAACTATCCTGCCTGCCCCCAGGTTCAGGTGGCCCACCTCTGAATTGCCCATCTGGCCCGGCGGAAGCCCGACAGCCTCTCCCGAGGCCTGGAGCAGGGTGAAGGGGTATCTCTCCTGGTACCGGTCCAGGTTCGGCGTGCGCGCAAGCTTGAAGGCGTTGCCGTCCTCTTCTTCCCTCCACCCGCAGCCGTCCATGATGACCAGCATTACGGGCCTGGCGTTTTTCTTGTCAACCATTTATACCCTCCAGGGGTTGTTCTTCGTCTCCCGGGAAGATCCTGGGCGCCTCGCTCCAGAGGCCTTCCAGATCATAGAAGGAACGCACGGGTTCGTAAAAGAGGTGGACGATTATGTCGTCGAAATCCAGGAGGATCCACTTGCCTTCATCCTCTCCTTCCATGCCCCTGCACTTTATCTTCTTTCGGCTCAGGTCTTTTTTCATCCTGCTTGCCATTCCCTGGACGTGCCGTGTAGACCGGCCCTGGGCGATTATGAAAAAGTCCGCCACTGGAGAAATGCCCCTCATGTCCAGTACGCAGATTTCTTCTCCCTTGTTGTTCCTGATCTCCTCGGAGATGATCTTGGCTGCTTCCAGGCTGCTTTCCTGGACGCAGGTTTGTGATTTCGCCTGGTTTGCCGCAGGCATGTACAGCTTGTTCGTAATCATATACCTCCTTACCTTTTCGGGCACCAGAAACCTGGTGGACAGTCCTGTCCTGGCCCTTTTTCTTATGTCTGTGGAAGAGATTTCCATGAGGGTGGTACGGAGAAGCCTTATGCTGCCACCGTCACCTGATGTGAACAGGCCTCCTTTTTCCGTCTCCTGGAAATCCGGGAAACTCGCCCTGATTGCCTCCCTTATGTCCTTCAGAGACCAGGGAGGTCTTGTTATTATCACCAGCCTGGAAAGGCGGGGCAGTTGCGAATACTCCTTCCATGTGTGGATTTCAAGGAATGCGTCGCTTCCGACTATGAAGAAGAAAGAAGCCTCCTTGCCCCTTGCGGCATTCAGCGCTCTGAGGGTCACCACTGAATAAGATGGCCCGGGCCTCTGCGCCTCAAGATCTGTGGCCCTGAAGTGCCTGACATTTTCTGTTGCCAGCTGGACCATCCTGAACCGGTGGGAGAAAGGAGTCAGTGGCTTGGCAACCTTGTGGGGCGGCTGGAAGGCCGGCATGAACCATATTTCGTCCAGGTTCAGGCCTTCACGGACCTCCTCGGCTGCCCTCAGGTGCCCAAGGTGAACCGGATCCAGGGTGCCTCCGAAGAGGCCTACCCGCATTTTTCTATTGTCTGACCTGTCCGTCGCCAAAAGCTATGAATTTTGTCGTAGTAAGTTCTTCCAAGCCCATGGGGCCGTATGCATGGAGCTTGGATGTGCTTATGCCTATCTCAGCGCCAAGCCCCAACTGGCCTCCATCGTTGAAACGGGTAGACGCGTTTACCAGTACCAGGGATGCATCCACCTGGTCCAGGAATCTCCTGGCCCTTTCGTAGTCCCTGGTGATTATGGCCTCGGTATGGTTTGAGCCGTACGTTGCAATATAATCCATGGCGTCTTCCATGGAGCCTACCACCTTGACTGCCAGTATCAGGTCGAGGAATTCCTGCCCCCAGTCGTCCTCTGCGGCAGGTTTTGCATAGTCGAGGATCTTGAGGGTTTCCGGGCAACCCCGGATCTCAACCCCTGCCTTGCGGAACTCTTCCCCCATTGCGGGAAGAAAATCGCCGGCGATATCCCGGTGTACCAGCATGCCTTCCATGGCATTGCATACCCCGGGCCTTTGAACCTTGGAGTTGAAACAGATCTTCCTGGCCATTTCAAGGTCGGCGTTCCTGTCCACGTAACAGTGACATACCCCTTTGTAATGCTTGAGCACGGGAATCTGTGAATGCTCCACCACAAACCTTATAAGCCCTTCACCCCCCCTGGGTATGATAAGGTCTATCTCCTCCTCCCTGGAAAGCATCTCTGTAACGGCCGATCTGTCCGTTGTGGGTATGACCTGCACGGCATCCTGCGGTACGTTGAATTCTTCCAGGGCCTCTTGCAGGATACCGGCAAGGGCAATGTTGGAATTTATGGCATCTGAACCACCTTTCAGGATCACGGCATTGCCGGCCTTGAGGCAAAGGCCTGCCGCATCAATGGTGACATTGGGCCTGGACTCGTAGATCATACCTATGACTCCCAGCGGAATCCTGACCCTGCCCACCTGCAGACCGTTGGGCCTTTTCCACATCCGGGTGACTTCTCCTACCGGGTCGGGGAGTGCAGCCACTTCCCTTAGACCCTGGGCCATGGATTCTATGACCTTGTCGGATAGCGCCAGCCTGTCCAGGAAGGCATTGGACAAGCCCTTGGCCTTGCCGTTTTCCAGGTCCTTTTTGTTCTCTTCCTGTAATTTTGCGCGGCTGTCGACGATTCGCTGAGCCGTGGACAGCAGGACCCTGTTCTTGACGTCGGTTGTTATGTTGGCCACTTTTCTGGCAGCCAGCCTTGCCCGTTTTGCCATATCGGCAATCAATGCACCTGTTTCACTCATGGTCAACTGCTCCTTGATGAAATTTCAAGCCAGGTATAAGTAATGAAACGGCCCAC
Organism: uncultured Thermodesulfatator sp.; assembly: GCA_964478865.1. Taxonomy (GTDB): domain Bacteria; phylum Desulfobacterota; class Dissulfuribacteria; order Dissulfuribacterales; family QOAL01; genus QOAL01. The sequence continues at coordinate 25,791 of CAYZJS010000016.1, read as the reverse complement.
AAAAGAAAAAAGGGGAAAATTTCAAATTTTCCCCTAATTTAACCGGTTGACGCCGGAAATGCCAGATACTTGATGGCTGAATGCCGTCTTTTGTTCTACCTTTTACTCCACTGTCACTTCGATTTTTCTGGGTTTGACCTCTTCGCTCTTGGGCAGGAAGATCTTGAGGACGCCGGCGTTCATGCTGGCTTCGATCTTGGACACATCCACATCCGGCCCAAGGGTAAAGGCCCTCTCAAATGCCTTGCCGTTAAATTCCACGTACAGCGGGTTTATGTCCTTGGGAACTATATCTCCTATTTCCCCTTTGATGGTCAGCATGTTCTTGTCGACATGAACATCCAGGTTTTCCTTGGGGACTCCCGGCATGTCGGCAAGAAGCAGTATGCCTTCCTCGGTTTCGTATATGTCAACTGGCGGAGTCATGACCACAGGCTGCCTTTTCTGTTCGGTGGCAGGCCTGCTTTCGTTCTTGACTGCCATCTCGCTGGTTTTTACATCGGCCATGCTACATACCTCCTTCTAAGCTTTTTCAATGTTCGTGCAGGGTTAACTTACAGCAACCTCGATTTTCTTGGCCTTTTCCTCTTCTTTCTTCTTGATGGCCACGTTGAGGATTCCGTTTGAATATTTCGCCTCGATCTGGGACGTATCAAGCCCCTCTGGAAGTGCTATCACCCTTCTGAACTTGCCGCTGAACCTCTCCTTTCTGTAGTATCCCTTGACCTTGGAGTCATCGGGGATTTCCTTGGACGTATCACGTCCCGCAGATATGGTCAGCATGTTCTTTTCTATGGTGAGTTCTATGTCCTTGGGGTCCAGACCTGGAGCAAAAAGGTAGATGAGCACCCTGTCAGGGGTCTCACCTATGTTAACTGCAGGTATGGGCACCCTGTTTCCTGTAGTGCCGGGCGTGGTAAAGTAATTTTCGTTGAATATCTTTTCCATTTCCCGGTTGAGTCTGTCGAAATCCTGCCATATAGGATCACTCAGGGAAAACCATGGTCTAAGCATAGCTTTCATCCTCCTTTGCTAATTTAAAAAAATCATGAATATTTTAAGCTAACTAGACGATTTGTTATCTCCAAGGTAAGCACTCTCTTTTTTCAGTCAAGGGCGGGGAAGGGAATTTTTTGGCCAATGGGGCAGCTTGCCTGCCCGGGTTTCTGTTTTCCATTTGTGGTCCGGTGCATGGCCCCGGGACAGAAATGGCCACGGGCGCTAACGCAGGGAAAATGAAACCAAAAAAGCCCGTACAGGGTAAACCGGCACGGGCCTGGAGTGTCTTTAGAAAGAGGAAAAGGCTACTTCAGCGTTCGATCCTTCCTGCAATGAAGTCTTCGGTCCTTTTGAAGGCCATGTCATCGGTCATCTGTTCCGGGGGGTGTTTCATGAAATAGGCTGAAGGTGAAAGGAGCGGCCCCCCGATTTTACGTTCAAGGGCCAGCTTGCAGCAGCGGATGGAGTCGATGGCCACGCCGGCTGAATTGGGTGAATCTTCCACTGAAAGGCGCAGTTCCAGGTTCATTGGAACGTCTCCGAAGAGTTTTCCTTCCATGCGTATGAAGGCCAGCTTGTTGTCCTTCTGCCATGGTACATAATCGCTGGGCCCGATATGGATGTTTTCAGGCGCAAGGGGCTGGGGAAGTACAGACTGGACGGCCTCGGTCTTGGAAAGCTTTTTGGATTTAAGCCGGTGGCGGTTGAGCATGTTTAGGAAATCCGTATTGCCCCCGGTATTCAACTGGTATGTCCTTTCCAGCTTGACACCGCGCCTTTTGAAAAGATTGGCCAATATCCTGTGGGTTATCGTGGCGCCCAGCTGAGATTTTATGTCATCTCCAACTATGGGCAGGTTTTTTTCTGCAAATCTGGCTGCCCACCCCGGATCGCTGCAGATGAACACCGGCATGTTGTTTATGTATCCGACTCCGGCTTCCAGGGCACATTCTGCATAGAACCTTACTGCCTCTTCCGAGCCTACCGGCAGATAGTTTACAAATACTTCTGTGCCGGATTCCTTCAGGATTTTTACTATTTCATCCTTGTCCAGCTCCGGTTCGTCAGAAAGCACGAAGGTCCTTTCCTCCGGATAGTCGGACATGTGTTCCGAAAATCCATCAAGGATCTTTCCCATGTTGACCTTGACCCCGGTCATCGGGATGTCCCTGCAGAATACGGTCGTGCAATTTGGCGGCGCAAATATGGCCTCGGAAACGTCCCTGCCCACCTTGCGCCTGTCAATGTCAAAGGCCGCAGCAACTTCTATGTCACCGGGTGAATAGCCTCCTATCTCCCAATGCATCAGGCCGATTGCATCTTCCGACGATTTATCCCGGTAATAGTTGATTCCCTGCCATAGTGACGAAAAGCAGTTGCCCACACCGGCTACGGCAATCCTGATTTTAGACATCTATCCCTGATCCTCCCAATCAACGCTCAAATCTGGCATACCCTTCTAGCCGTCTATGGTTTCTTCCTTATCCTCAATCCCGATCTCAAGTTCAAAAAAACTGGTACCGCAATCGTAACACTTGACATCCAGCATGTCTTCACGAGTAAGGGAAACATAGATTTCATCGCAGCCGCATTCACACTTGTCCTGGATGGAATCCCGGATGACCTCTTCTATCTGCGGCTGAATTTCCGCTGGTATATCTGGATCAAAAATGATTTTCACTAGTTTCCTCCAGAGTCCAAAAAGCCTTTTGGACCTGCTTCATTCAAAAAACTAATCACGCAATGTAACAATTTATTTTTTGAATTGCAAAGGATTTTACCCCTGTTTCTGGTCTTCCGGCATCATAACTTCCTAAAAATATTTAAAATTTTTAATGAGGGGTTCTGGCCGGATTGTTAAAAAAGGCACTTGGAGGTGGAGTGGCACAGCTGAACGCAAAATCAAAAGGCAGCCCGAAGTGCTGTCGGGCTGCCTTTTGTTGCTTTCTGCTTCCGGGCCAGGAGCGCCGGAAGCGCCCTGTTCTCCCCGGAGTCAAGGTTGAAGAAAAATCCCTTTACTTTGTCCCGTGGGGATTTTTTGAAGAAGGCCTGGAAGAATTCAGGAGTTCCTTGTGGACCTTTACCGGGTATTTCTTTTCCAGTTTGGCCACTATTTCTTCCCTGATCTTCCGCTGTTTTTCACGGGTGAGCTGTTGCCTGATCTTTTGCTGAACGTCCTTGAACGCCTGCTGTTTGCTGGGTTTTTTGTCTTCCAGCTTGATGATGTGGTAACCGAATGTGGTCTTGACGGGCTGGCTTATCTGGCCTTTTTTCAGGGCGAACGCCGCCTTCTCAAACTCGGGAACCATTCTGCCCTTGGAAAAATAACCAAGGTCTCCTCCCCTGTTCTTTGAACCGGGGTCTTCGGAGTACTCCTTGGCAAGCTTCGAGAAGTCTTCGCCCTTTAAGGCCTTGGTCCTGATGGTCTCAGCCTTTTTCTTGGCCTCTTCCCATGCCTTCTTGTCGGCATCAGCGGGGACCTTTACAAGTAAGTGCCTGGCGCGTACCTGGGCAGGCTGGGTAAATTCCTTCTTGTGCTTTTCATAGTAGTCCTTTACTTCCTTGTCCGTGACCTTGACCTTGGATTCCACGTTTTCCCGCATGAATTCTTGGGCCAGGAGGGCATTGGTCATGTCTTCAATGCGTTCCTTTACTGCAGGCTTGTCCTGGAGTTTTTGGCTGCGCGCCTCCTTTGCCATGAGGGTCAACTGCACCCAGCGGTCCAGGAGCTGCTGTTTGAGTTCGGGATTTCTTGAAACAGCCATCTGGAGCTGGGGAGGCAGGGACGCTATCTGGTCGTTGAATTTCTTCAACGTGAGTTTGTAGCCGGCAACTTCGGCAAGTACCTTACCGGAATCGGCAGATTTTGATTCAGCTGCCAGGGAGTCCAGGGTCAAAAGACATGCAATGGCAAGGACTGCCGTAAAGATGATCGTGATCTTGTTTTTCATCAAATTCTCCTTTAATGGTTGAGATATGGGTTAAAAGAATCAGGTTATTATGGTTCTGGCCTTGTAAAGCCCGGGTTTTACCGTTGAATTGGGGCAGACCAGGGAAGCCTGGCCCAGGAAAACCCCCGGGTTGGTGACAGAATTGCACCCGGTCTGGACCTTGTCCCCGAGGATTGCGCCTATCTTTCTCCTGCCGGTGTCGAAGATTTTTCCATCATCCGCCTTGATTTTTACCGATCCGGGGCCGAACTTCAGGTTTGCAAGTTTTGTTCCTGCTCCCAGGTTCACGCCGTTTCCAAGAATACTGTCGCCGATATAGGCAAAATGCCCTGCTTTTGCACCGTCCAGGAATATGGAATGCTTGACCTCGGTTGTATGGCCAACAACACACCCTGAACCGATTAGGCAGTCTCCCCTGAGATAGGCGCCCTGGCGTATCTCCGTATTGCTGCCAACGATTATGGGGCCCTTTAAAAGGGCGCCGGGTTCCACTATTGCCCCAGGGCCTATCTCCACCCGGAAGTCCACGAAAACCGCTCCAGCACAGATTACAGCGGCTTCCGGTACTGGCTCGCCCTCGATCCAGACCTGGATCTTTCCCCTGGTGTCATCATTGCAGACGGTTTCAAAGCCGTCCTCCATCCAGCCCCCGGGCAGGAGGGCTATGGGTGTCTCCACGGGCTGGCCCGGCTTTATGCCTTCTGGCAGGTTGGGTTTGATGTTATCCCTGATGTATGGTTTCAGGCGGTCCAGAACAGTCCAGACGGATCGGCTGTTTTCGAACAGGGGCTGCATGCGCTGGGGGACCTGCCGGAAATACTCCGTCCATGAGGCATGGTTGCTCATTGGCCGCCTCCCTGTTCCCTGGCAAAGTCCTTAAGCAGCCGTATGGCGACCTCTATGTCGTAAAGATGCATGGGAGGCTTGCCCTGCCGCCCCTCTTTTTCGTACAGTTCGGCCGCCTGGCTAATTGCAGTCCACGGCAGCCAGCCGTGTTCCTCCCAGAGGGTTTCGTCCCCCTGGTCCCAGAGCCTGAATTCAATGTCTTCCTTGTTCAACCTTACGTACATGCGGAGATTTTTGTTCTCCAGCACAGGATAGTAATAGAGGCCTCTGTCATCCTTCACGATTTCACCAGCCTTGTATTAAAGGTTTACCGAGAAAATACGGAAGCGGTCATTGTAATAGTGAGCCGGTAATACAATGCCGAGGGTATAGTCCGCATTAAAGTTTTAACCATCCGGAGGAATCACCATGCTGCCGGGGAGAAATCTCCCGCCGGGCAATTCAAAAACTAACTCCAAGAGTGAAAGGGGTCAACTTTCTTCTGCATTTCCATCCCTGGTCAATGCAGCGGCAAAAAAACCGTCCATCCCGTACTGGCCCGGAAGTACACGGAAAAAACCTTCATGTGTGACCAGTTCCCCGGCCTCTGGCGGCAGGGATTCCGAGGCATCAAGTGTTGAAAATGATGGGTTTCTTGCCAGGAAGTTCGCCAGGATCTCTAGTCCTTCTTCAGGTTCCAGGCTGCAGACGGAGTAGACAAGTATCCCGGAACTGGCCAGGAGCCTGCTGGCATCTTCAAGGATCTTGAGCTGTAGTTCCTGGAAGCCTTTCAGCATGTCAGGGGTCCTGTTCCATTTTATGTCAGGATGACGCCTGATAACACCGGTTCCCGAGCAGGGGGCATCCACCAGGACCCTGTCAAAATGTTTCGTGAGTGGCGGATTTAAAATGGAACCTGGTGCCATGGTTTCAATGGCCCTGATCTCCAGTCGACGTGCGTTTTGGGCCAGCTGCTCCAGCCGCCTGGAGCTGGTATCCGTGCAAATGACCCGTCCCCGGTCTTCCATGAGGGCTGCAATATGGGTGGATTTGCCTCCAACACCTGCGCACATGTCCAGTACTTCCATCCCGGGCCCGGGGCTCAGCATCATGGAAACCAGCTGGGACGATTCGTCCTGGACCTGGAAGAGTCCCTGGCCGAACCCCGGCAGGGCCTCGATCCTGCCCCTGAAACCCTTCAGTATCAGTGAAAACGGAGAAAGCCTGCCGGGAACTGCCACGATCCCTTTTTCTGAAAACCTGGACCCGAGCTCGTCCCTGGTGATCTTGAGGGTGTTTACCCTTATGGTAACCGGGGGGCGGGAGTTGTTCTGCACGCATACGGATACGGTTTTGTCCTTCCCGAGCTGCTCGTGCCACCGCTTTACCATCCAGTGCGGGTGGGATGAAAAGACAGAAAGGCAGTTCAGAAAGTTACTGGAACACCGCTCAGAAAAGAAAGATTCATCCCCGGGGAGAGTCTTTTCGCATGAACTGATCTTTCTCAGCACGGCATTTACCAGGCCCTTTGCCCAGGGAAAGCCCATTTTCCGGACGGCCTTTACCGCCTCGTCCACTGCTGCAAAAAAGGGGATTCGGGACAGGAATATGATCTGGTAGCTGCCAGTAAGGAGAATCATCCTGACAGGAAGCGGAAGGGCCGCCATCTTTTGAAGGTGTTTTTTAAGATGCCATTCCAGGAGCCTCTTCCATCGAACCGTGCCAAAGACTATCTCCCAGAAGAGAGAAAGATCCCTGCCCGAAAGCCCTGCCTTTTGCACCTTGGCGTCGGCAAGATCTTCGAGACGGCTCCTTCTGCCGGGCTCCATCGAAAACCACTCACTCAGTGTTGATGCAGCAAGGGTCCTCGGGCCTGTAATGCCGGTTTTCCCCGGCCTCCTTTTTACCTTTTGTGTCCTGGGCAACGGCGTGTCCGGGGGAACCTATTCAAATACAGATCCCTGGGGGATCTTTCTGCCCCGGAGGAAGGATTCCACGTCAAGCCTCTTTTTCCCGGGCCACTGGACCTGCCTGATGCCCAGGATTCCCTGGCCGCAGGATACCTTGATCGTCCCTGAAGAGGCATCCAGCACCGTGCCCGGTCTTTGTTCAGGTGTGTTTTTGTCGTCAACTATCACCGGACTGTAAAGCCTGAGGCGCTGGCCCTGGTAAAGGGTATAGGCCCCGGGCCTCGGGTCAAAGGCCCTTATGGTGCCATGGATGGTCCTTGCCGGCTGGCTCCAGTCTATGTGGTACTGTTCCTTCTTTATGGGAGGTGCGTAGGTCACCCCCTCTTCGGGCTGCACTTCTTCCTTCAGCTGCCCCTTTGCCAGTTTGTCAAGCGCCTCTGCAAGGAGCCTTGCACCGAGTTCCGACATGCGGACAACGAGTTCTCCAAAGGTTTCGTCTTCGCCAATGGCCAGTGAGCCTTTCAGAAGCATGGGGCCGGTATCCATACCGGCATCCATCCTCATAATGGTTATGCCGGTTTCCTTCTCTCCGTTGATAAGCGCCCACTGGATGGGAGCTGCTCCCCTGTACTTGGGCAACAGGGAGCCGTGGATGTTTATTGGCATTATCCTCGGTATGTCCAGCAGGGCCTGGGGCAGAATCTGGCCAAATGCTGCAACCACGATAAGGTCGGGTTCAAGGCCCTGAAGCCTTTTCAGGAATTCAGGCTCCCTGACCTTTTTGGGCTGGAAGACCGGGATCTCCGCCTCCAATGCACGTGCCTTTACCGGCGTGGGCAAAAGCTTTCTTCCCCTGCCCTTGGGCCTGTCCGGCTGGGATACAACGGCCAGGATCCTGTCCGGGCCCTTGATCAGGGTGTCAAGTGCCGGCACTGCAAACTCCGGTGTGCCCATGAAAACTATCTTGAATCTCTCCTCTTGTTTCACTGGCCGCCTTCCTCCTGTTCGGTTGGTCTTATTTTGGCCCACTTTTTCCGGAAAAAGCTTTTTTTCAGGGGACTTAGCCTGTCAACGAAGCAGATGCCGTTCAGGTGATCTATTTCGTGCTGCAGGCATCTGGACAGCAGTCCTTCTCCTTCCAGCCGAATTTCCTTTCCGTGCCTGTCGTAGGCCTTTACCTCAACCCTGGCAGGCCTGGTGACCTTGGCCGAATAACCGGGCACGCTTAAACAGCCTTCCTCGTGTGTTGCAGTACCCTCGGTTTCGGTGATAACCGGGTTAAGGAGCACAACGGGGTGAGGTCCCTCTTCTGAAGGTGTGATGTCCATGACCACCACCTGTATGGGGCTCCCCACCTGGTTGGCTGCAAGGCCCACCCCTTCCGCTTCGTACATCTTCTTTATCATGCTGTCGATGAAACCCTGGAGTTTCCCGTCAATTTGTGTGACAGGCTCTGCCTTGGCGGCCAGGATTTCATGGGGATAGATTAATATCTTCATAACTGCCTTGTTTAGGTATCCTGCTCTATTTTTTTAATGATTAATACAGGATAAAACATAAACTTTGTCATCTGTGCCTGCAAGTTCGAAACAAGTTAATATGGTTGATGGGGGGCGTCGGCTGTTTTTCGCAGAGCCTGCAAATGGCAGACGGTGCCAGGGGCTGCATGTTTCCATGTAAGAAATCCGGGTGCTTGGTTTTTGTACCTTGCAGGGAGAGGAAAGGATAAGGGCACATGAAGAAAAGAACTCAAGGAGATAAAAGGGCCTTCCGGATGGAGCTTCTGCGGCCGGCAGCAACAGATTTCAGGTTTCTCCTTTCCAGGAAATATCCCAGGAAATCTGCACTTAATTTCGTGGGCAATCATTACCAGCTGAGCTCAGTGGAGCGAAACCTCCTTTACAGGAGTGTCTTTACAAGGGCCGTGGCGAGAAAAAGGCGGGCCAAGACCGTGAGGATAGGGGAGCTTGCAGGGCGGAAACTGGTGATTGACGGTTACAACTGCCTGATAACCCTTGAAAATGCCATGAAAGAAAAAGCCCTGGTGCTGGCCGATGACGGTTTTGTGCGGGACACAGGGCTTGTGTTCAGAGGTTTCAGGCAATCCGCTCTGACACGGAAGGCATGGTTTCTGGTTACCTCGGTATTGAAGAGATACAGGCCCTCTTTTGTCCATGTGATGCTTGACGAGCCCTATGCCCGAAGCGGGGAACTGGCCGTCCTTGTCAACAGGTGGATGGCAGAGGAGGGCGTGCACGGACATGCAGAGACAACCAGGAATACCGAAAGGCAGATTGCCGCTATGGAGGGAATAAAGGCAACTGCCGATTCAAATATTATAGACCATGCGGACATGGTTTTTGACATGGCTGGTCACGTGATCAGGTATATCCTCAAGAAAAGACTGATAAGAATGTGAAATTATGGACAGACACAGCCCCAAACCGAAGGATCCATGGTAAAAAAACTCCTTTACAATCTGTTTGGCCTGGGCAGGTTTCCCGGCAAGATAAGGGCTGCAATGGATGCCGAGGGGATATTGTTCCTGGAGGAAGGTATAAAGGTGAGCATAACCCTTAAAAAATACCGGAATCATGTCAGGTGCTGTTCGTGGAAAAGGAGCTGGGTCCTTGGTTCCATTGCCATGACATCCCGAAGGCTCAGGGCCTTTGCATTTTCATCGACACTCCTTGATATCGCCCTTGACGATCCCATGTTCAAGCACCTGGAGATAAGAAACGACGGATCCGGCTGCCTGCTTATAGGTTTTGAGGCCTCTTCTTTCAGAAAAGATACCACGGGCAGGGTGGAATACCGGTTTCACCTGCCGAGGGTGAAGAGCAGGTTGGCCCTAATTGAAAGATACTGTCCATGTTTCAGTGAATTCTGATGCCTGTCAGGAGGGGTTTTCCAGCCTTTCCACGTCCTGTTTTAGGTACAAGAGCAGCAGGAGTCCTGGAAGGGCGGCCAGGAAGGTGAAAAAGAAAAATTCGGCCCATCCCACGGAGGCCACCAGCACACCGGACGGGGGGCCCACGAACACCCTGCCCACGGCTGCAAGGGCGGAAAGCACGGCATATTGGGTGGCGCTGAAACGGCGGTTGCAAAGCGCCATGAGAAAGGCAACGAAAGCGGCGGTTCCCATGCCCCCGCAGATATTTTCAAGCCCCACGGCCCCTATCATCACCGGGTAGCTTTTCCCCACCATGGCCAGTGCCATAAATGCCAGGTTGGATATGGCCTGGAGGATGCCGAAAAACATCAGGGAGGTGTAAAGGCCCATCCTTGTCATCAGGCCTCCTCCTGCCATTGCGCCTATGATGGTGGCGGCAAGGCCAAGGCCCTTGTTGATGGCCCCCACGTCTGTTGGTGAAAAACCTGCCCCCCTTATGAGAAAGGCCGTGGTAAGGGTTCCGGCAAATGCATCCCCTATCTTGTAGAGTACTATAAGGAGAAGGAAGCTCAGGGCTGCCCTGCGGGTGAAAAGCTCCCTTACGGGCTCCACCACTGCCTCCCTGATGGTGCGCGGGGGATTTGTTACCGATTCCGGCTCAGGGGCCCAAAAGGTAAAGAGTGAGGCCGCTGCCATGGTGCCTGCCATGGCCAGGTAGGTGGTCTTCCAGCCCAAGTGGTCGGCCATTATCAGGGACAGTGCCCCTGATACGAGCATTGCAATACGGTAGCCTGTTACAGTCAGGCCCACTCCGAGGCCCCTTTCCCGCTCCTTCAGGCTGTCGGTCCTGTACGCATCTATGACAATGTCCTGGGAGGCTGAAAAAAAGGCAAGCAGGATGGCTGCAAGCCCCATGACAGGTGCCTGGCCAGCAGGATCAAGTATTGCCATGAAGCAGGTCAGCATCACCAGGGAAAGCTGGCATGCAAGGATCCAGCCCCGCCTCCTGCCGAGAAAGGGCATGGAAAACCGGTCCATCACCGGGGACCAGATGAATTTGAGCGTATAGGGAAGCCCCACCAGCGAAAAGAGACCGATGGTCTTTATGTCAACTCCTGCCACCGTCAGCCATGCCTGCAGGGTCCCGCCGGAAAGGGCCAGGGGGAGGCCCGAGGCAAAGCCCATGGGAAACATCAGGGCCAGTGCCCTGGATATGTTCATGCCTTTTAATTTCATCCAGTTCCACTTTTTGGGTTGGTTTCCCCAAGCCTAACAACATGGAAGGGCAAGGTCAAAAACCAGGCCTATATGCCGTGATCCCCAATGCCTTTTTTAATTGTGACCAACTTTAAAAGACTACTTGAATAACTGTTGTCGACGGCATATTTTTTTTGGTACATATGACAGGAGTTGATGACGGGAAGGATTTTTGTATATCTTGTTGGGGGAAATTGCGAATTGGGCGACCGTGCCAGTCGGACATACTCTCCATATCCAAGCACGATCTGTGTTTTTTTCACACTTCTTGCCTTTGAGAGAAAATCAGAATTTCAGAGAAGCCAAAAAAGGGAACAATAATTATGGATACAGACAAATCGCCCGCTAAAGTCATGGTGGTTGACGATACCCCGGTGAACCTCAAGCTGCTTGAACAGATCCTCAGCAGGATTGGATACAGGGTCTTGGCTTATTCCAGAGGAAGAGATGCCGTAGAGGCTGCCAGGAAAGATCCTCCTGATATCATATTGCTTGATATCATGATGCCCGGAATGGACGGTTACCAGGTATGCAGGGAAATAAAGGAAATTGAACACCTCAGGGAGATTCCCGTAATCTTTATAAGTGCTCTTGAAGATACGCAGAACAAGGTTACTGCCTTTTCTGCCGGTGGGGTGGATTACATAACCAAACCCTTCCAGATTGAGGAGGTAAGCGCCCGCGTAAAGACACACTTGGAATTGAGTCGCCAGAAACATGAATTAAGAAACAATTATAAAAAACTTAAAGAACTCGAATTCATGAGGGATAGCCTGGTACACATGATCGTACATGACATGAGATCACCTCTTATGACTATGAGCGGATACCTGGAACTAGTCAGGATGCAAACAGCCCTGCCGGACAAGTTGTCGAGCTATCTTGCCAAAATAGGGAGTTCGATCGACATGCTCATGGATATGATCAACAGCCTTCTCGATATAAGCAAGATGGAGGCCGGCAAAATGGAGCTGGATCTAGCTTCCTGTGAAATCTGCCAGCTAGTCAAGGAGGTGTACGGTCAATTTGAGGAGCTTGCAGCCCGGCGGACGCTGGAATTGCAATTGCCGGAAAATGAAATAGTGATTACCTGCGACAGGCAACTCATTAAAAGGGTCATGGGAAATCTCATCTCAAACGCCCTGAAATTTACCGGAGAGGAGACAGGAGAAATCAGTATCTCGGTCAAAAAGAGTTCCGGCATGGTCAGGGTGAGTGTGGCAGATAATGGATATGGAATCTCTCCTGAATACCTTGACAAGATATTCGACAAATTTGCACAGGTACAAATCAGAAAAGAACACAAAAGAAATTCCACCGGTCTCGGACTTACCTTCTGTAAACTCGCCGTCGAAGCCCATGGTGGGGAAATCGGTGTGTCGAGCGAATTAAACAAGGGAAGCGAATTCTGGTTTACGCTTCCGCTCAGCGCGCCCGGGGTTTCAAGTAACCGAAATTTGTAACCTTTTGATCGGATGCGAGCGGCCTGCGGCTCATTTTTGGGGAGCCTGCCCCAAAAAGGACGCCAACTTGTCAAGAAAGGCCCTTGTGTTTATGGGTTTTTCTATGTATCCGCTGCAACCTGCGTCCAGGGCCTTTTGTTCGTCTTCGGACATGGCGCAAGCGGTAAGAGCGACGACCGGTATCTTTTTCAGGTCTGGGTCGTCCTTTAAGAGCCGCGTGGCCGTCAATCCATCCATGCCGGGTAGATGGATATCCATCAGAATTATGTCCGGACGCTGTTTTCTTGCCTTTTCTATGCCTGTTTCCGCATCTTCAGCAGCCAGGGGCTCATAACCGCCCATTTGCAGTATGGCAAAGACCAGTTTTCTGTTTAATTCGTTGTCCTCGATGACCAGGACATGCTTAGCTTCCATTGATTACTCCCAGGTTTCGAAATTTTGCCCCGGATCGTGCACTTCAAATGCCATGGAAAAGAGTTTTTTTATTTGAAGAATCAAGCAGTCTCGATCGTTCAGCCAGGGGTGGAGTCTCTTTGGGGTTTAATCTCGGACATTTGAAGCCGCAAGGGGCTCGCAATTTTACCGAAAAGGAACCGGACTCAAAAGTCCCGTCCAATAATGCAAAAAATTGCAACATTCTCAAAGACCAGCCTGTAGGGCATTGGACTTCTTGCCCCGGTTTTTCGAAAAAATCCTGTTTGTACCGGAATCCTGCACGTGTGCAGGCATTGCCGGCGCATCAACCGGCAAGATGAACCAGAAGGTACTGCCCTGGCCTTCTCCCCTGCTTTTTGCCTCTATGCGGCCTCCGTGAAGTTCCACAAGGCGCCTGGTGAGGGAAAGTCCAAGACCGGTGCCCTGATATCTCCTGCTGCTTGATGCATCCACCTGCTCAAAGGGCCTGAATATCTTTTCCATGTCTTTCCTTCTTATGCCGATGCCTGTATCCGAGACCGTGATGCGCATGAACCTTTTTACACTCCCGTTGCCATGAGTGCCTTCCCTGTCAGGTCTGTCTTTGCCTGCGTTTTCCGGCACAGCCTTTACATCCTCGACCATGTCGGCTGATACATGGATCTTACCGCCGTCTGGGGTAAACTTGACTGCATTGGAAAGAAGATTATACATTATCTGTTTGAGTTTTCTCTCGTCTGCAGAAATAGTCTCCGGGATTCCATGAATATCCATTGTAAGCTCGATATTGTGCTTCAGGCATTTTTCCTTGATCATTACGAGACTATTCTCCAGCAGTTCCCTTGGGTTTACGACTCCCAGGTTCAGCTCTAGCTTGCCGGCTTCCACCTTGGAAAGATCGAGAACATCGTTTATGAGGGAAAGCAAGTGCCGGCTGCTGTCGAGCACATCGTCCAGGAACTCTTCTTGTTTCGTGTTTAGTTCCCCGAAATGCCGGTCTAAAATCAACTCCACGAATCCTATGATATGATTCAGAGGGGTTCTGAGTTCGTGGCTCATGTTTGCCAGAAATTCACTCTTGGCTCGGTTGGCCCTTTCGGCCTTTCTCTTTTCCTCCAAGAGGTTATCACGGGATTTTTCAAGTTTTTTCTGGGTCTTGAAGCGAAGATCCTCGAAAATGTAGGCAAAGATATATACTGCTATAAAAGACGGTATGAACCGGAGCTTGAGATCAAGGGGATAGGAAGCAAAACCTGGCATTGAAGGATTGACTACAAAAAAGATCAAAGCAGCAACAAACAGGATCAGTGTTAGGATACTGCCGTGGAGCCTGCCCAGCAGAAAGAGTGCGAACAAGGGAAATGTATAATACCAAACGAAGGCCGTATTGTTGACCCCGCCATGAAAGAAAAGAAACATGTAAAATATCATGGCTATAATCACGCTACCGTAAATGAAAGCCTTGTAATAGCCAGTGCGGCGAAGAAACACGATATTCATGACGGTGACGCCTGCCATCATCAAATCGAATGTGCCGAGGTACCTGTTGGATTCCATGAATGCCAGCAAGCCCATAGGAATGAGGATAACGGTCCCGACCAGGCAGACAAAATTCAACAGAATTATTTTGCGAAGATATTCAATATCCAGATTATCGCCAAGATTCCCGGAAGCGAACCTGAAAAAGAACCTTTTCAACTGCTGAAACCATGAGCGGTTTCCATGGTTTGACTTTGATGCAGGTTCCCGCCTGTAATCTCTGGTATGATCATCTTCATGCAGGTTTGATGAATGAGGGATGTCGTGCGTTCCCTCCCATGGAGTTTTGCAGGATGTTTTCATTTTCTCAAAAAATGCTGGTTTAACCTTCAAGTGCTGTTGGGTCCGGACCCGGGACCGTATAGCCATCCCGTACCTGCCCCGTGGTTTGAACTATCATGGAGAGGCAGATGCCTCCCCTTACACAGGTTTCTCATTTTGATCTGCAGCATCCTGCTCACGTTTTTTTTCCATTTGATGGAAGTCATGGTGACATGGAATAACAAATGTAAACGTGCTTCCCTTTCCGGGTTCACTTTTTACCCATATAGCGCCATGGTGCAGCTGGATGAAGCGCTTGCAAAGGGCAAGCCCAAGCCCCGTGCCCTCGTAAGCCTTGGAAATGGAGGAATCTACCTGCTCAAAGGCGGAAAATATCTTGTGCAGAGCCTCTGCTTCTATCCCTATGCCGGTATCCTCTACCGATATCTTAAGAAACGTCTCACAGGTCTGCGGCAAGGATGACAGGCATTCATGCTTGAAGGCCTCGGGGAGGTTCGCCTTTATCCACGATCTGGAGACCTCGCTGGCCCGGATCTCTATGCTGCCACCATCCTCGGTAAACTTGGCCGCATTGGATATGAGGTTATATATTACCTGTTTGAGCTTTCTTGCATCGGCATCTATGCTCTCTGGGCAATTTTCAGTCTTGATGGACAGGTGCAGGTCGTGCTTGAGGGCCTTTTCTTTTATCATGGTCAGGCTGGAATTAAGGAGATCTTCCACGCGCACTTGGGTAAGGTCCAGTTCCATCTTGCCGGCCTCCACCTTGGACAGGTCTAGTATATCGTTTATCAACGCCAAGAGATGCCGTGCGCTTTCCAGTATGTCGTTCAAATAGTCCTTTTGGGTATCGGTAAGCTTGCCAAAATACTCATCTGACAAGAGTTCAGAAAAACCGATGATGGCATTAAGCGGGGTTCTGAGTTCGTGGCTCATGTTTGCAAGGAACTGGCTTTTCATCCTGGAAGCCCGTTCAAGCTGGACGGATTTAGAGCGAAGGTCCTCAAATGTCAAGGCATTGTGGATGGCAACCCCTATTTGGCGAGACGCATTCTTCATGAATTCCCTTGTATATGGATCCAACTCTCCTGTGCCTGCCAGCACCATCACTCCTAATCCCATGTCCTGAAAGTAAAGGGGATAGGCATTCAACTGTACGGATGAATCCCTGCTTCCCCGAGATTTTATCTCTATCCACTCGGGAAGACTGGCATTTTTTTCAAAGGTCTTTAACGCCAGTTTTTGGGCCTCTTTCTCAATGCCCTCGGTGGATTTTTGCCCTGGCGGTTTTTCAGATAAAAAGGTCTTTTTTAACCGGAGTTCCCCTGCGCCTGCATCGTAAAGATAAACACCTCCCCATACGGCATTCGCCTGGTCGGCCATGTGCAGAAGGCTTTTGCCTAGAATAAAATCCAGGTCTATGGTGTTCAGATGGCTCACTAGTTCTCCGTAAGCCTCCTGGATTTTCCTCTGAATCACCAGCTGCTGTTTTTGGTTTTCGGAAAGTTTCAGTGCCTCTGTACGAAGGATGATCTGCTGCTCCAGGTTTTTCCGGTTTTCCTCCAGTTCCCTGTCCCGTTTCTGGATCTGTTCAAGCATGTCATTAAAGCCATCCATTAGAGTACCCAATTCATCATTACGGTCAGAGGAAATCCTGAGGGAATAATCCTGCCGCTGCTTGACCTTTTTCATTGCAGATGAAAGGGTTTCGATTGGGTGGGCTATCGTGCGTTTCATTTTGGCTGAAATAAAAAAAGACAATAAGAGAAGGAGAAGCATTACCCCTGCCACCAGAACAGTGACAGATTTTATCCGCCCATGAATCCAGCTGCTGTCAGACCTGATAAAAACACTTCCGATGCGTCTGCCGTTTAGCATTATGGGCTCCAATATCTGCATGAAATCGTCGTCAAGCCCGATGAGACATTTCAGGAGGCCGATAGTGGTGAAACCCTTTGGATCGGTTTCGGAAAATTTTGTCGGGCTGATGTGAAGCGGAGGCGGGGTGCCATCTTTCCCGATGTACACGGCAAATCGGTCTCCGGAGGCAGTATAGATGGCAGCGCTCTTGATGCTCGGCTCCACACGGAGACCGCCAAGAAGCTCTTTTGCGGTATCCGGATCCTGGAAACTCAGCGCAGCAGTACTGTCTATGCCTGTTATCCTGGCCAGGGCCGAGATGTGTTCCCAGGCGTTCTGCCGCAAGGAAATGGCCTCATTCAAGATAAAAAACAGGGAGAAGACCATAATGGCAAACCCGCTGGTAAGCAGGATAATGATGGTCAATTTATGCCTTATGGACAAATCAGAGCATTTCTGCATCGGAGCCTCTTCGTTCACTGTTCAGGTGATACAATGCGTGCTATTTTTAGAAGCCTTGAATTCAGCCTGAGATTGGCCCTGGTTGCAGCATCTATATTGATTTCCAGATGAATGCGTCTTTCACGACGCGCCAGATTGATCATCCCCCCTTCCTTTATGAACGCCTCAGAGTCCCCAACGGTGAGAATACTTTTCCCGTTACAGGCTTCCTTTATCTGCGGCCACTCGTTTATCTTCGAAGCGCCCACGAAGACTATATTGCAGGCTCCCAGATCATTAACCGAGCTAGCGCGCCTGATTATTACAGGGTGCCCCTGTATCCTCTCTCCACGTGTCAGGATTTCAAGGTTGTTTGCTATATCATCATTGCCGAAAACCAGGATTACAAAGGCATCAGAGTCATCGGACCATTGAACTTCAGGCCATTTGACGAAGTTTCCCAAATTGTATATGAAAGCCGCCTTAACCTGTGATGCCTTGAATGATTTGGCCGCACTTTTTCCCGCGGCAAGGCCGGAAATCAGGAGTGGAACAATTATGCAGATACAGCTCCATTTTTTGAAAGGGCAAAGCCTGTCCCTTGATCCCGATGTTAAAAGTACCATGTAACTTTTCCGTAAAAACTCCGTGGCACTTCTGTGGCTTGAATGCCTTCTATGCTGGGATATTCAGGATGGAGGTTGTCCAGCAGATTTTCAACTTTTAGACTGAGGTCAAGATATTTTATAGGCTTCCAGCCAAGTCGAATATCAAGGCGGGTATAGCCGGGCGTATCAAAGTCGGACAGTTCTTCAACATAGAAAAGGAAGGTGTCTAGCTGTAGCCCGTAGGGCATGTCCAACAAGCTCCTGATGGAGAACTGGTTGCGCGGCACCCCTCCCTCGGCCAATTCGAGATTCCTGGTATTTTCTATTTTGTCCGCAAAAAGATGGATTTTTATCCATGTATAGGCGGCAGACAGCTCCCACCATCTCGTGACTTGCAATTTTGCACTCAGTTCCACACCGTAGGTGTCTTCATGGAACCTGTTGTCAATGGTTGCAGGGATCAAGCGTTTGTCCGGTGGAGGTAAATAGAGGAATGGAGGATCCGGATCGCCTATATGAAGACCGCGCAGATCATGATAGACATTGTAAAAACAGGCAGCATCAAAGGAAAGGGTTGAATCGGGTATGAACCGGTATCCCGCTTCATAGGCAATAACCTCCTCTGGATCAAAAGAGTGGCTGCCGCGGAACTCCATAACGTTGAAGGTGGGACCTGTCTTAAAGGCGTTCACCTCGACAGTCATGTCGCTGTCAGCCCTGGAAGGGGTACGGACAGCCCTGGATACTGCCATCCACAGCGTGTGATTCTCAACCGGATTCCATCGTATCCTGGCGCTGGGCTGAATCTCGAAGCCACTGTAGTCATTGTGCTCGAACTTCGAACCCAGTGTAAGTTGCAGGCTGTTGTCTATAAAGGATATCTCATCTTGGATGAAGAAAGAAAACAGGTTATCTGTGCGTTTTTCAGGATCAAATATCAACGTCCTGGAATTCTTAACATGGTCATGGCTCAGCCGGTAACCAGCTCCCCATACGACCTGGTGTCGGTTTCCCATTTGGAAGCTGTGCTGGAAATCCAGATCGACAGTATCCCTGTCCTCTGAAAACAACTCCATGTTTCTTACTGTTCGGTCGTAGTAAAGTTGAAGGGCGATGCTGGATAGATCCGAAACCGAATGATTCCATCTAACAAGCAGATTGCCCCCGGAAAGATTAGCCCTGTCATCGTATACTTCCGGAGGGACAAAACCGGTCAGGTAATACGTGATGCCGCTTTTCCCAGTGTAGGCGTCCCCCTGAAAGGTTAAGGCATCGTCATCCGATCTGTCCCAGTCTATGCGGAAGCCTGTACGGCCCTGATCCCAGTCATCAGATGCACTGCCGCCGTGATGATCCCGGAAGTCTCCCCGGTTGAAATATTTGGCATAACAGCGGTACCAGGCATTATCGGCGATTTTGCCTCCATACCTTACCGCTCCGAATCCCTGCTCCAGATTGCCGCCTCCTGCAGTCATAACGCCTCCCTGTGTGTCATGGGCCTTCTTGGTGATGATGTTGATTACACCGTTGACTGCATTGGCTCCCCACAGAGTAGCCCCAGGACCGCGGATAACTTCGATCCTGTCAATGTCCTCGAGGAATGTATCCTGAACGTCCCAGTAGACCCCTGAAAAAAGCGGAGTATATACCGATCTGCCATCCATGAGCACCAGGAGCTTATTGGCAAACCAGGAATTGAATCCTCGGCTGCTTATGGCCCACTTGTTCGCATCAATGTGGGCGACTTCCAGCCCAGGAACCATCCTTAGCGCTTCGGCAATGGAAACAAAGCCCCCCCTCTTTATGTCCTCGCTGGTAATGACAAAGACTGCCGCAGCAGCATCGGAGAGCTTTTCCGGTTTCTTGGAAACGCTGGTCACTTCAAGTGTATCCAGCTGTTCTATGCTCAGATGCTTCAGGTGCTGAAGCGTCTCCATTTCTGAAGAATCACCGGCCCGGCAAGGAAGAATAGAAAAAAGAAGCAAGAGAGCGAGTACCACGGTTGCCGTGATGGCGAAACCGGTTGTTTTTCCAGGTACGGGCATCTTGGTCATTGTTCCTCCGGGGAATCATTCCCCCCGGTTCCCTGTATATGCTTGGCCAGGATATTCAAAAAATTTCGTGTATCAATGGGCTTACTGATATAGCCGTCGCATCCGGCTGCCACTGACCGTTCTTCGTCTCCTGGCATGGCATAGGATGTCAATGCCACCACCGGAATACATGAGAGCTCTTTATCGGCCTTGATGATCTTGGTCGCCGTTAGCCCGTCCATGGCCGGCAGCTGGATATCCATCAGAATCAGGGCTGGTTTGTGTTTCCTGGCCAGCTCTATTCCGGTTTCTGCATCCGAAGCTGCCAGTACCTTGTAATTCCCGATCTCCAGCAGGGCCTCAACTAGTTTTAGATTCTTCGGATTATCCTCAATTACCAGCACGGTGGTTTTGTTCATTTTTATGTCTTTTCCCCATTTGTGATGATTTCCGATATATAGGCCTGTCTCGGCCACGGATTTTATCGTTATTAATTAAGCATTCAGCAAAAAAAATCCACCCTAAATCAACCTCCATTTATCTGGTCATGTGATTGGCCATATGGGGGACACCGAATTCTTTATTTATAATCGGCAAAATCGTGATCACAAATAATTTGGCCAATCCGGTTAAAGAGTGTTTTTAGCTACATAGGTGATATGGACGCGGTTTGAAAAGTTGCAAGCCTCTGGGCTCGCAGGCCTGTCTGTTCAGGGCTTTGATTCCGTTTGACAAGAGCCTCGGCAGGGCATTTGTCATTCTATGATCAGGTGCGCCATAAGTCCTTTTCACAAAGAGTTGCATCCTGGCCAGGGGTTCAATGAGGCGCAACAATATCATATGCCTTGCAACAAATCCTGATAAGGGTAGGCATGCGGCTGTTCCGGGCCTCCGGCAAAACACATTACTTTCCCGGGTTTCCGAGGTCAATTCAGATGGTTTTACTTGCCCCTGCATGATTTAACATATTAAAATGTGAGCATCGGCAAAAGTGCCATGAGGGAGCTCATTCATACAAAATTACAAGGAGAATCGGTATGTCGGACTGCCTTTTCTGCAAGATGGTCTCAGGTGAAATAAAGACTGATGTTGTCTATGAAGACGAACATGTCCTGGCCTTCAGGGATATCAACCCCCAGGGGCCGGTGCACGTGCTCGTTATTCCAAAGGAGCATATAGCCACCCTGAACGAGCTCGAGGAAGAGCATGCAGAGCTCATGGGGAGGATGTTCCTGACTGCGAAGAAAATAGCAGAAATGGAAAACATGGCTGAAAATGGCTACCGTACCGTGATAAACTGCAACCGGCACGGAGGGCAGGAAGTCTATCATATCCACCTGCACGTCATTGGTGGGCGGCAGATGACCTGGCCGCCCGGTTAGGGGTCGCGGCTTTTTCATGGATAGCGGGCACATGCCGGACAGGGCATGAAAACGCGATGGCGTGGTCTTTTCAGCCATTTCTGCTTCTTTATTGACGCCCCTTTAGCGCAAGTTTATAGTGCGCCAGCCTCTGAAAGGCAGCAAAAAGGCATTATGAAATCTACACATCTGACCTGCGCGTTTCGCAGGTACTGAGAGGAACCAGATGAAGGCTTTAATAGCCCTTGAAGACGGTCGTATCTTCGAAGGGCGATCCTTTACAGGCCACGGGGAGATCCAGGGCGAACTCGTCTTCAACACCAGCATGACGGGTTACCAGGAGATCCTGACAGATCCCTCCTACAAGGGCCAGATAGTCACCATGACCTATCCCCTTATAGGCAACTATGGTATCAACCCCGAGGATGAGGAATCCCTTGATATCCACATGAGCGGGTTCGTGGTCAGGGAATACGAGGCAGACTACAGCAACTGGAGGGCCACCGGAGACCTGGCGGGCTATCTTAAAAAACACGGCGTCCTGGGCATAGACCAGGTTGATACCCGTGCCATAACCAGGCACATCAGGCTTGCCGGGGCCATGCGGGCAGTGATATCCACGAAGGATCTCGACCCTGAAAGCCTGGTGGAAAAGGCAAGGGCCGTGCCCAGCCTCGTGGACAGGGACCTTGCGACAGAGGTTTCCTGCAAGAGGCCGTACGTATGGGAAGGGGGCAAGATACTGGAGCTGGATGACATGTCTCCCGACCGGCTGGCAAGGCTGGAGTCCTGGAAGGAAGCGGATTACAGGGTTGCAATCATTGACTGCGGCCTGAAATTCAACCAGTTAAGGCTCATGAGCCAGAGAAAATGCCAGTGTGTGGTTTTCCCTGCAGTGGCAGAGGCTGAACAGCTTCTTGCCTGTCAGCCCGACGGCATATTCTTTTCAAACGGCCCCGGAGACCCGGCTGCAGTCAGGCACGTCATCGAAACTGCGCGCGGGCTGGTGGGCAAAAAACCGGTCTTTGGAATCTGCCTGGGGCACCAGATCCTTTCCCTTGCCCTGGGTGCCACCACGTACAAGCTGAAGTTCGGCCACAGGGGCGGCAACCAGCCGGTAAAGGATCTTGAAACCGGGCGGATTGAAATCACCGCGCAGAACCATGGTTTTGCAGTTGAGGAGTCTTCACTTCCCTCAAACGTGGAAGTCACCCATATCAACCTGAACGACCAGACTGTGGAAGGCATCCGTCACAGGGAGCTTCCTGCATTTTCCGTCCAGTATCATCCAGAGAACGCCCCCGGTCCGCACGATTCGGAATATCTCTTTGACCGTTTCGTCTCCATGATGGCCGGCTAAAAATAACATTTTCAGAGTCCAGTAAATGCCGAAAAGAACAGATCTCAAGAAGATTCTCATAATAGGCTCCGGGCCCATAGTCATCGGCCAGGCATGCGAATTCGACTACTCGGGCACCCAGGCCTGCAAGGCCCTCAAGGAAGAAGGTTTCGAGGTGGTGCTCGTAAATTCCAACCCGGCCACCATCATGACCGACCCGGAGGTTGCCGACAGGACCTACGTGGAACCCATAACCCCTGAAGTGGTTATAAAGATCCTGGAAAAGGAGCGCCCGGACGCGATTCTGCCCACTCTTGGCGGACAGACCGGCCTCAATACAGCAGTGGCGGTGGCGGATTCCGGCATCCTGGAAAAGCTCGGCGTGGAGATGATAGGCGCAAGCCGGGAAGTGATCCACAAGGCCGAGGACAGGGAGAAATTCAGGGAGGCCATGGAGAACATAAACCTGAGGATTCCAAGGAGTGCCATAGTCCATTCCATGGAGGAGGCGGTGGAAGCCGCATCGGGTATAGGTTTTCCCGTGATAGTAAGGCCTTCTTTCACCCTGGGAGGAAGTGGCGGAGGGATCGCCTACAATATGGACGATCTGAAGGCCATCTGCAGGCAGGGCCTGGATCTAAGCATGATCCACGAGGTCATGCTGGAAGAATCCGTCATCGGCTGGAAGGAATTCGAGCTGGAGGTGATGAGGGACAAGAAGGACAACGTGGTGATTGTCTGCAGCATTGAAAACCTGGACCCAATGGGCATCCATACCGGCGACAGCATCACCGTTGCCCCTGTGCAGACCCTGACGGACAGGGAATACCAGTTCCTGAGGGATGCCTCCCTTGCCATCATACGTGAGATAGGCGTTGAAACCGGCGGCTCCAACATACAGTTTGCGGTGAACCCGGAAAACGGCGAAGTAGTAGTGATCGAGATGAATCCCAGGGTGTCCCGTTCCTCGGCCCTGGCCTCCAAGGCCACGGGATTTCCCATTGCCAAGATCGCTGCCAAGCTGGCCGTGGGCTATACCCTTGACGAGATACCAAACGATATCACCAGGGAGACCATGGCCTCCTTTGAACCCACCATAGACTACTGCGTGGTAAAGATCCCCAGGTGGACCTTCGAGAAATTCCAGGAAGCAGAAGACTACCTGACCACCTCCATGAAGAGCGTGGGCGAGACCATGGCCATAGGCAGGACCTTCAGGGAGGCACTTCAAAAGGGACTGCGCTCCCTTGAAATAGGCCGCTTCGGCCTGGGCTTCGACGGCAAGGACCCTTGGGAGAAGGCGGGCACCGTGCCGGAAATCGAAGACGTGGAAAACAAGCTCAGGATCCCCAATTCCCAGCGGATATTCTACATCCCCCTTGCCCTGGAGATGGGCATGTCCATAAGGGACGTTTGCAAGCTCACTGGCATAGATCCCTGGTTTATCTACCAGATCGACCGCATCCGCAGGACGGGAAACGAGATAAGAGAGAAGGGCAGGGCCGCCCTTGAAGACCTGTGGTCCATAAAGAGGGAGGGCTTTTCCGATTTCCAGGTGGCGCACCTTACCGGCACCACGCCAGAGGAGGTTAAAAGGCTGCGCCTTGAAAGAGGTGCCAGGCCTGTCTACAAGCTGGTCGATACCTGTGCCGCGGAATTCGAGGCTTATACGCCCTATTACTATTCCACCTACGAGAGCGAGGACGAGGCCAGGCCCAGCACCGGTCGAAGAAAGGTGATGATCCTTGGCGGAGGGCCAAACAGGATAGGACAGGGAATAGAATTCGACTACTGCTGTGTTCATGCCTCCTTTGCCCTAAAGGAAGAGGGCATAGAAAGCATCATGGTGAATTCAAATCCCGAGACGGTCTCAACCGATTACGACACCTCGGACAAGCTGTACTTTGAACCCCTTACCCTTGAAGATGTCCTGCACATAGTTGAAACCGAGAAACCAGACGGCCTGATAGTGCAGTTTGGCGGGCAGACACCCCTGAACCTGGCGGTTCCCCTGGAAAAGGCGGGAGCAAAGATCCTCGGAACGAGCCCTGCCAGCATTGACATGGCGGAAGACAGGAAGAGCTTCCAGAAGATGCTTAACAAGCTGGGGCTTGTTCAGCCGGCAAACGGCACTGCATTCGACCTCGAGGAGGCCCTTTCAGTGGCAGAGGAAATCGGCTACCCGGTGGTGGTGAGGCCATCCTACGTGCTTGGAGGAAGGGCCATGCGGATAGTCTACGACCCGGATGGCCTCCGGGAGTTCATGCAGGAGGCAGTGGATGTCTCCGAGGGCCATCCGGTCCTCATAGACAAGTTCCTCCAGGATGCCATAGAGATAGACGTGGATGCAATATCCGACGGAGAGATGACTGTCATAGGCGGTGTCATGGAGCACGTGGAAGAGGCGGGTATCCATTCCGGGGATTCTGCCTGCGTGCTTCCACCCCACAGGCTGGGGCCGAAGATGCTGGACCAGATCAAGGAGGCCACAAAGGCAATGGCCAGGGAGCTCGGGGTGATTGGGCTCATGAACGTCCAGTACGCAGTGAAGGATGACGAGCTCTACGTACTGGAAGTAAATCCAAGGGCATCCCGCACGGTTCCCTTTGTGAGCAAGGCCACTGGCATCCCCCTGGCCAAGCTTGCCACCAAGGTGATGGTGGGCAGAAAGCTCAGGGACCTCGGCTTTACCAGTGAGCCTGAGCCGGGGCATGTCTCCGTGAAGGAATCGGTCTTTCCATTCAGGAAGTTCCCTGGCGTGGATATAGTTCTCGGGCCAGAGATGAAGTCCACCGGCGAGGTCATGGGCATTGACAGCAGCGTGGGCATGGCCTTTGCCAAGAGCCAGTTTGCCGCGGGCCTCAGCCTTCCCACCTCTGGAACGGCCTTTCTCAGTATCAGGAAGGGTGACAAGCAGGCAATTCTCGACACGGCCCGGACACTTGAAAGGGAAGGATTCACCATACTCGCCACCAGTGGCACCGCGGAGTTTCTCAAAAACCACGGGGTCGAATGCGCCACCGTGCTGAAGTTTTCGGAGGGCAGGCCCAATATTGTTGACCTCATGAAGAACGGGAAGATCGACCTGGTCATAAATACCCCCAGCGGGAAGAAACGCACCCTTTCCGATGCCTACCACCTGAGGCGCACGGCCCTTGAGTTCGAAATACCCTATTTCACAACGGTTGCAGGGGCAAGGGCCATGGTGCAGGCCATCCTTGCCCTGAAACAGCAGGATCTTGATGTCAAGCCCCTGCAGGAATACTATTCTAAATACGATGAACCATCTTCTTAGCGAAAACAGCCCTCCTGACTGCAGCAATTTCTGGCGGCAAAGGCGTTACGCCGGGGGCCCCAGGGAAGAATGCGGTGTCTTTGGAATTTACGGCCACGAGGATGCCGTAAACCTGACATATTTCGGCCTGTATGCCCTTCAGCACAGGGGGCAGGAAAGCGCAGGCATCGTCTCCTCTGACGGAAAGAACGTCTACGAGTTCAAGGCAATGGGCCTTGTAAGCGAGGTCTTCCAGGAGTCCAGGCTCAGGAATCTCAAGGGGCACATGGCGGTAGGCCACGTGCGCTACTCCACAACAGGTTCCTCCGTGCTCCAGAATGC